>JBKJSI010000640.1:0-9106 GCA_046595915.1 Pirellulaceae bacterium | reverse complement strand
GATCGGCTCAAACCTAGGTTTGAGTCCATTTGTTTTTCGGCGAAGTTCTTCATCGGAAGGGGTTGCGCATGCGCTCTTTGCTCATGTTCCTGTCTTTGCTCGCAATGGCGTCCTTTAGCGCCGTTGTCGTTTCGGCTCAAGATGCCAAGCCGGCGGAAGGGGATCACGCTCCGAAGACGGAAGCGGCGAAGCCTGAAGCCGAACATCAAGAACCGAAGAAAGAGAGCGACGACCACGCTGCGCCTGGCGATGCACATGCAAAGCCGGCGGCGGACGGCGCACATGCTGCGGAAGCTGGCCATGGCGCAGATCATGTCGATCATGATCTGAGTCACAACAACGGCACCGCGAGCCTCAACAGCCCCGAGGAATGGAAGTATGACCTCGCCATTTGGACCGTGGTTGTATTCCTTATCCTGATGGCCATCCTAGGAAAATTCGCCTGGGGCCCCATTTCCGAAGGTCTCGAGAAACGCGAGCACTCGATCGAAAACATGATCGCCGATGCGAAGCGAAACCAAGAAGAGGCGAAAGCCCTCTTGGCGAACTACGAATCGAAACTCGCCGCCCAGCAGGAAGAGTATCGCGAGATGATTGCCCAAGGGCGTCGCGAGGGCGAAGCCGTTGCCGCTCGAATCGTTTCCGATGCACAAGCGGCCGCGACCCGTGAACGCGAACGCTCGGTGACTGAAATCGAGCAAGCCAAGAATGTGGCGCTCGGTGAAATTGCCGCCAAGAGCGTTGATGTCGCGATGGGTCTCGCTGGCAAGATCGTTCGTCGCCAAATCACCGGCGAAGATCAACGAGCACTGCTGCACGAAGCCGTCGAAGGAATCGCAAGCCGCAACTGAGCTGCAAAGACTAGGTCGCAACTTTCGCGATCGAAAATGAGGGCCAAATGGCATCCGAATCGAGTCAATCCGAAACGCAGGAAGTCGGCAAAGAAGCCCAGCTTGGCGTGATCTACGCCAAGGCGCTCCTCGCCGTGACCGAGCGCGCCGGCGTCTCGGAAGCTGCCGTCGATGAGCTGCAGAGTTTGGTTCGCGATGTGTTCCCACGCATCGCAGGACTCAAATTCACGCTCTCCTCGCCCCGCATGCCGCTCGCCGAAAAAGAGGCTCTGCTCGACAAGGCGTTTGGTGGGCGGATGACGCCGCAGTTGCTGACTTTCCTCAAGGTCATCGCTCGGCATGGTCGCCTTGAATACATCGGCGAGATTTCGCGAGCCGCTGTCAAGCAACTCGACCTCATTCGAAATCGCCTCGAGATCGTGGTGCGAACCGCATCGCCTCTTTCGAACGACGACATCGCCCTGCTTCAATCGCGATTGGGCGCCAAGCTCAAAGCTGATGTACGGATCGTGGTCGAAATTCGCCCCGAACTGATCGGCGGCATCGTGATCAAGGTCGGTGACACGCTCTATGACGCGAGCGTGACCAGTCAACTCGCGAGAATGCGAACCGAAACGATCGCCAAAACGGTCGAAGCGATTCGCACGCAGTCCGCACGGTTCGCCGCCGCGACCTAACCAAAAAAATTAACGCAAAACAAATCGAAAACATTCGCGACAACGGAAAATTGGGAAGCCAGAATCATGAGATTTAACGCAGACGAAATCGCCTCGGTCATCCAGCGCGAGATCGAACAATTCCATACCAGCGTCGATGTTCGCGAAGTCGGCACCGTGCTCGAAGTCGGTGACGGTATCGCCCGCGTTCACGGGCTCTCCGGCGTCATGTCGGGCGAAATGGTCCAGTTCCCCAACGGCTCCATCGGCCTCGCGTTCAACCTCGAAGAAAATAGCGTCGGCGTCATCATTCTGGGTGACTACCTGACGATTCAAGAAGGCGACGAAGTCAAGTCGCTCGGACAGCTCTTGTCGGTGCCTGTCGGTGAAGGCGTCATCGGGCGCGTTGTCGACGCGCTCGGTAACCCGATCGACGGCAAAGGCCCCATCACCACTACCGAACGTCGCCCGGTCGAAACGATGGCCCCCGGCGTCGCTGGTCGCCAACCGGTGAAAGAGCCGCTCCAAACGGGCATCAAAGCGATCGACGCGATGACGCCGATTGGACGCGGTCAGCGCGAACTGATCATCGGCGACCGCAAAACGGGCAAGACCACGATCGCCATCGACACGATCCTCAATCAAAAGAACTCCGGCGTAAAGTGTTTTTACGTCGCGGTCGGTCAGAAGGACTCCTCGGTCAACAACGTCATTCGCACGCTCGAAGAGCATGGTGCAATGGCTTATACGACCGTCATCGTCGCAGGCGCATCCTCCCCCGCCCCTCTTCAATACATTGCTCCTTACTCGGGCACCTCGATGGCCGAGTACTTCATGTACAAGGGCGAGCATGCCTTAATCGTCTATGACGATCTTTCGAAACAAGCCGTGGCCTATCGTCAGATTTCGCTCCTTTGCCGTCGTCCACCAGGACGCGAAGCGTTCCCCGGCGACGTGTTTTATTGCCATAGCCGCTTGCTCGAACGTTCCGCGAAGCTTTCGAAGGAACTCGGCGGCGGATCGCTTACGTCGCTTCCGATCATCGAAACGCTTGAAGGCGAAGTTTCCGCCTACATTCCGACGAACGTGATTTCGATTACCGACGGCCAGATCTACCTCCAGCCCGACTTGTTCTTCAAGGGCATCCGCCCCGCCATGAACGTCGGTATTTCGGTCAGCCGCGTCGGTAGCTCGGCCCAAATCAAGGCGATGAAAGACAAGCAGGTCGCCGGTGGTTTGCGACTCGCACTCGCCGCGTTCCGCGAGCTTGAAGCGTTCGCCCAGATGGGTACCGAACTCGATCCCGCGACCCAGTCGCGACTCGATCGCGGTTACCGCATGGTCGAGCTGCTCAAGCAGCCCCAGTATAAGCCTTTGGATGTGATTGACGAAGTCATTGCAATTTATGCCGCCAACACTGGCTTGCTCGACGACGTTGCGGTTCGCGACGTGCAGCGCTTTGAGAAGGAATTCTTGGCCTACATGCGCGATATGAAAGCCCCACTGCATAAAGAATTGACCGAGAAGCGCGAGCTGACCGACTCGATCAAGCAAGGACTCAAAAACGCACTCAGCGAATTCAAAAAGAGCTGGAAATCCAGCGCGAAGTAGTTTTCATTTCACTTCCCCTTAACAGGAGACGATCATGGGCGATCCGATCATGGCTGACAGCTCGACGCCTCCGGTAATGGGAAGCGACGATAAAGACGCGCGGACGATGGCGATGCTCGCGCATCTACTCGGAGCAATTCCCGGTCTTCCTTTGGTGGGCCCGCTTATCATTTGGCTCCTGAAGAAAGATCAGTCGCCCTTTGTCGACAGCCAAGGTAAAGAAGCGGTCAATTTTGGAATTACCATGTTGATCGCCCATGTGGTCGCTGGCGTAATCGGAGTTGCCACCTGTTTTTTGATTTTCCTTCCCATGATTGTCGCCTTGGTTCAAATCATCCTAGGAATTCTGGCGGCAGTGGAAGCAAACAAAGGCGTCGACTACCGATATCCGTTTAATATCCGTTTGATCAAGTAATTTTCGCGCGAAGGCAACACTGAAATGGCGAAGGCCCGAGCCCTCGACAAACGACGAAAGTCGATCCGCAACATCCGCAAGATCACGCGGACGATGGAGTTGATCGCCACTGCGCGGTTCAAGAAGGCGATGGACCGCGCAGCGGCGTCGACCGCCTACACTAAGCGGATCACGCAGCTCGTCGCCGACCTTTCCAAGAGCGGCCTCGCGGTTAGCCATCCGCTGCTCGAGGCACGCCCCGAAACCAAAAGCGCGACCCTGCTCATCCTGACCGCCAATCGCGGTCTTTGCGGCGGCTACAACGGCGCGGTCATGCGAAATGCGCTCACCCGACTCGCCGAACTGAAGTCCACGGTCCCCAATATTCGCATCGAAGTCTCCGGCAAACGCGGCATCTCGGCGCTGAAATTCAAGAAGATCGAAATCGACGAGACCTTCACCAAGTTTGAAGATCAACCGAAGTTCGAAGAGATCGAAGCGATCGCCAATCGCTATCTCGAAGCCTACATCACGGGCAAGCTCGATCGGCTCGACGTCGCCTATACACGATTCATCAGCAGCAGCAAACAAATAGCGGTTGTCGAAACGATTTTACCCCTCGGCTCTTTGGGCGATGAGCCCGCCAAGACCGAAGGCAAGTCGAAGGAATCGATGTACGAGTTTCTCCCCTCGGCGGCGAGCATCCTCGAAGAGGTCGTGCCCGCGAGCTTCAAGGTGAAGCTCTTCAAGTGCTTCCTCGATGCGGCGGTGAGCGAACAGATCGCCCGCATGGTCGCCATGAAGTCGGCCACCGAAAACGCCAGCGACATGATCAAGTCGCTCTCGATGACCTACAACCGCGCCCGTCAGTCCCAGATCACCGGCGAGATCATGGAAATCATCGGCGGCGTAGAAGCCCTCAAGGGATAATCCAATCCGTAGGTCAGGCTCCCGCCTGACAATGCCCGCTGACAAAGCACCGTCAAACAACCCACCACAAAATAAAAAACCACTAAAACCAGTTCACGAGTTCACCCATGGTTATCAAAACAGGCAACGCGACGGGACGCATCACGCAGGTGATCGGCTCGACTTTCGACGTCGAATTTCCAGAGCATCAGCTCCCCACAATCTACAACGCTGTGAAGATCGATTCGAACTTCAAAGGCGTCAAGCTCCACCTCACCGGCGAAGTGCAGCAGCATCTCGGCGGCGGGCGCGTTCGCTGCGTGGCCCTCGGTAGCACCGATGGTCTCGTTCGCGGCCAAGACGTGATCGACACCGGCGCACCGGTTTCGGTGCCCGTCGGCGAAGCCACACTCGGTCGCGTGTTCAATCTGCTCGGCGAACCGATCGACGGTCGCGGCCCAGTCGATGTCAAAGAACGTTGGCCCATCCATCGCGAAGCCCCCAAGGTTTCCGAACTTTCCGCGACGACCGAAGTGTTCGAAACGGGCATTAAAGTCGTTGACTTGCTCACCCCCTTCGTCCGCGGTGGTAAAGCCGGTCTCTTCGGCGGCGCCGGTCTCGGCAAGACGGTTATTCTCACCGAGCTCATCGCCCGTATCGCGTCGAAGCACGGTGGTTACTCGGTGTTCGCCGGCGTGGGTGAGCGAACCCGCGAAGGAACCGACCTTTGGCTCGAAATGCAGGAAACCGAAATCGGCTCGACCGGCCGCAAGGTTATCGAACAAACCTGCATGGTGTTCGGTCAAATGAATGAGCCGCCTGGAGCTCGTCTACGCGTCGCTCTTTCGGCCCTCACGATGGCCGAATACTTCCGCGACCTCACCGGTAAGGACACGCTCCTCTTCGGCGACAACATCTTCCGCTTCTCCCAAGCGGGTAGCGAAGTGTCGGCGCTTCTCGGTCGTATGCCGTCCGCGGTGGGTTACCAACCAACCCTCGCCACGGAAATGGGCGCCCTCCAAGAGCGTATTACTTCGACCAAACGCGGTGCTATTACCTCGGTGCAAGCCGTGTACGTGCCCGCTGACGATCCAACTGATCCCGCCCCTGCCACGGCGTTCGGTCAGCTCGACGCGTTCCTCTATCTGGAACGTTCGATCTCCGAAAAGGGCATTTACCCTGCGGTCGATCCGCTCGCCTCGTCGAGCCGAATTCTCGATCCGCTGATCGTGGGTGAAAAGCACTATGCGGTCGCCCGCCGCGTGCAAGGCATTCTGCAGAAGTACCGCGAACTTCAAGACATCATCGCGATTCTCGGTGTCGACGAACTCTCCGAAGAGGATAAGCTCGTGGTGCATCGCGCCCGTCGTATCGAGCGATTCTTGTCGCAGCCCTTCTTCGTGGCGGAAGTGTTCCTCGGCATCCCCGGCGAATACACCCCGATCGCCGACACGATTCGCAGCTTCGACGAGCTCTGCGAAGGCAAGTGGGATCATCTCCCCGAAGACGCCTTCCTCTACGTCGGCGCCATTGATCAAGCCGAAGAGAAGGCCAAGAAATTGGCAGCCAAGAGCTAGTCCGTTGTCAAAGTTAGTGATTCGGATTCAGGTGTGGCTGTGTTTCGAAAACAAAACGGCTCAAAAGGCTTAGCTTTCAAGATCGATTCAGTCCGTTTTGTTTTCTAAACACGGCTCGGTTGAGCCTCTGATTCTAGATTCGACAGTGCTCTAGAAAACTAATCGCAAAAAGAGTGAACCGATGGCCGATATTCAAGTAATTGTCGTCACGCCCGAGTCGACGGCGCTCGAAACAAGCGCCGCCTTCGTCGCGTTACCGCTTTATGACGGCGAAGTGGGCATCGGCCATAACCATAGCCCGATGATCGGCCGACTGGGCTATGGCGAAATGCGCATCACCGTCAAAGGCGCCATCGAGCACTACTACATCGACGGCGGATTCGTGCAAGTCGCGAACAACGTGGTTTCCGTCCTAACGAGCCGAGCAGTCCCCGCCGCCAACGTCAAAGTGGAAGTAGCCCAAAAGCAACTTGCGGAAGCTCTGAAGAAGCCGATCATCACCGACGAACAACTCGCGGTTCGTGATCGCCTGATTACCCAGGCAAGAGCGCAACTTCACGTCGCGTCAAAAGCCTAAAGACGCATTGTCGCCTTTCGCATTATGCTTTCAATTTTACTGGCAGCCCATCAATCTTCGCCGCCAAGATAAAGTCATTTTCGCTCAAGCCGCCAATGGCATGCGTCCAAAGTTCGATCCAGAGCTTGCGATAACTTTCCAGATGCAAGTCCGGGTGATGATCGTCCGCCTCAGCAACCTCGGCGACCTTGCTAAAAAACTCAATCGCCGCCGGAAAGTCCTTCATCGTCCAATCTTTGCGGATTCGCTTCCCTTCATGCGTCAGCTTCCAACCCGGCAGCTTAGCAACCTGAGCTTCGGCGGAAGCCAAGGGGCAAGCCTCAACGCCCCCCTCACAAGGGAGGCACTTTTTCTTCTGCAAGTCTTCACGAGTTAACGTTTGCATGGCGATCAATCCTCAAGTTCGAAGGAATGCCTGAACCCTCCCAGAGGCTATGCATGAGCGGCGCCAAGGCTAAAAGTGGCGCCACAATCCATCCCCCCCCTGTGTCACCCCTTCTGACAAAGCGTAAAAATAGCTTGTTTTCACGAACTTGTCCCAATGTGGCCAACCCAACCTGTCCACTAGCCTAGAGAGTGGCCAAGTTGGGCCACTTGGGCGCATTCGCAAAAACAAGGCTTTTTTGAGCGGCATAGAAGTCGAAAACGGCCCCCGAAATCGCCCTTTAGATGCCAAACTGTCGCAGCACGATATCGCAGACATCCGTATCCGCCGTTGCCCCTTCGACAAAAACCCCCTTCTGAGACGACAACAGCACCCCTCGCTGCCACTCCTCGTGCGCAGGCGCACCATGCGAGCCCTTAATTAGCGTTGCATCCAGTGGAACTGTCTTAGTCGCGAAATCAAAATGCAGCTCGACCGGGTCATAGCCCGGCTTCTGATGAATATCCACGCTGCGGGCGTATTTCGGCGCCTTCGCATCATCAAGCCACCAGTAATACGCCTGCCAACTGTTGGGCGTCGAAATCAGAATGATCTCGCCCGACCGCTCATGATCCATCTCGTACTTCGCCCGCTCCTTGCCCGCAAGCACTTCCGCAATCCCCTCGCGCCCGCGGAAGAGGGCGGCGACTTGCTCGACTTTTGCGGAATCCTTCACGAACACATGCGAAAACTGATGATCCACCAGCGCCCAGGCCGCCGACCTCGCGAAATCGAGTTGCTCCTTGCCCTCGACGTCGCTGAGTGCCAGCAGCCCCGCCTCGCGGAGCACGCGATTTGGATAAGTCACATGATTGACCGGCGTGATCACATACTCGCTCGCAACGAGCCAAAGCAAATTCTGTCCCGCGTAACTCTGGGTCATTGAGTCAACCATCCGCCCGATCACCGCATCGAGTTCGCCTAGCGCCTTCATCGCCACCGGGCTATCGGGACCAAGCTTCTGAGCCGCGTAATCGAGGTGCGGCAGGTAGATGTAGAAAAATCGCGGCTTAAGTTTCGCGGCGGCATGCTCCGCCGAAAGCCCAATCCAATCGCTCGACTTGATATTGGCGAGCGGCCCCCAAAAGTGCATCAGCGGAAAATGCCCCAGCGCATCGCGAAGTTCACCATACATTGGCGTCGGCTTGGTGTAGCACCAAAGCGACTCACTCCCATCGGGATTATGAATCGGCGCCGGCATGCAGATGTAATCGGCGCCGCAGCCTTTGCTGAGCATCGGAAACCAAACCGCGCTCGTAATCGCCGGATCGTGCCGATGCAAAATATCCCATATCTGCGGCTGCTCGATTTTGTCATTCCAGGCCGTCCACATTTCGACCTTGTTCGAATTGCGCCAATAAAAGCCATTCGCGATCACACCATGATCATGCGCCGTTTGCCCGGTAAGCATATTGGCCTGCACGGGCCAAGTGACGGCGGGAAAACTCGGCACCAGGCTCGCCTTATCGCCGCCAGCAGTAAGCGCAGCCAACCGCGGCATGTGAGCAAGGTCAGAGCCACGCAGGCCCGGAATCGAAAGCAGCACCACACAATCGGCCATGTTTCAAACTTCCCAATCAGCAAGAGGCTGTAAATACTCAAACGCCCGCCGCGCCGCTTCCGGTCCCATATGACTATGGCGGCTCAGTTCCACAAACACGCCGCCTTGGTAACCCGATTTCGAGAGCGCGTCAACGATGGAGGGAATGTTCATCTCCCCCTCGCCAAACATCAAATGCTCATGCACACCGCGTTTCATGTCTTCGATATGAATATTCTTAATGAGCGGCGCGTACTTGGCGATGTAATCCTCGATCGGCGTCTCGCCGAGGCAGTGGAGGTGCCCTAAGTCAAGCGTCAGCGCCAGCGGCGAAGACCCCAGTCGGTGCAAAAGCTCATCAAACCGCGCCATCGTGTCAATAAACATCCCCGGCTCAGGTTCGAAAGCAAGCGTCACGCCGCGAGCCGTCGCAAATTCCAAAATCGGCTTTAGCGACTCGACCAATCGCCCGAAACACGGTTCTTCGCTCACATCATCATCAGCCGAGCCCGACCAAAACGAAACACAGTCAGCGGAAAGTTCTCTGGCGACAACAATGGCGTTCTT
>JBKJSI010000588.1:0-8439 GCA_046595915.1 Pirellulaceae bacterium | reverse complement strand
CGATCCATTCAATCTCGACCGGTTGCCTCTGCGCGGGGAGGTAGACGCGCAGGATGCCGAGCGGTCCTTCGGCGGGAATGCTCACGGAGATTTCCTGCCAGTCGCCGGGCTGCAGATTGAAGGCTGTGGACTTCGGATCGTTCTTCTTATCGGGCGGAATCCATTCAACTTTGCCGTCGCCGCCGCTGGTTGAGCGTGCCCGCAGCTTCAACACGGCGGGACCGCTTGCTGCCGAGCCGACACCAAGGAACGGCACGTCACCTTTGCCGGTGACGGTCAGGATTCCGTCTTTCACTCGCGCAACGCAGACGCGCGCCTTCCAACCCAGCAGCGGATCGGGTTGTTCGACAGGTTTGGTACGCGTGGTGCTCGGTTTCGCGTCGGCAGGTTTGTAGTTCGGATTGCGCACGGGGATGACGGCATCGGCTTGTTTCAGGAAATCCGTGATGAGCGAGTTCAACTCACCGACGAGTTCCAGCTTCTCTGCGGCGCGGTTCTGCGTTTCGCCGAGATCATTGCGCAGGTTGTAGAGTTCGAACTGGTCGCTGCCGTCGTCGTTCTGAGCGAAGAGTCGAATCAATTTCCAATCGCCGCGACGCACGCTTGTGCCGGGATGCTGGCCGCTGGCGGGAGTGTCGTGCGGGAAGTGCGTGAAGATCGTGTCGCGGTTGAGCGGCTTCCCTTTCACCGCAGGGACGAGGCTGATTCCGTCGGGCTGCGCTTCTTTAGGCAACGGCACGCCGGCCATGTCGAGCAGCGTCGGCATCCAGTCGATGCTCTGAATCACAGTGTCGTTGACCGATCCGGCTTTCGTCACGCCGGGCCACACAACGAGACACGGTTCTCGCACGCCTCCTTCGTACAGACTCGCCTTGCCGTTTCGCAGCGGCAGATTGCTGGTCGGTGGCGAAGTCATGTCGGTTTGAAAGCGAACGCTCTTGTGCTCCTCGCCTCCTTTGCCCCCCCAGCTCACACCGCCGTTGTCGGAGAAGAACACGATGATCGTCTTCTCCGCGAGCCCGCATTCATCAATCGCATCGAGCACTCGGCCGACGCCGGCATCGAGGCTCTCGACCATCGCCGCATAGACGGGATTGCGCTGCGGATTCTTCGGATCGGCGAGCTTCCGATACTTCGCGACCAGTTCGTCCTTCGCGTCATAAGGCGCGTGAACGCTGAACTGCCAATAGTTGGCGTAGAACGGCCGGTCCTTGTTCTCACGAATGAACTTCACGACTTGCGATGATAGCAAGTCTTCGATGTGCTCGCCTGGCTGGCCCTCGACCTTGAGCGTGGCGGGAAACTTCCACGGCGCGACGTAGCTCCCCGCCGGTCCCGGTCCCGGCCAGTGCGGCCAGTCCACATCGAAGCCATGCTGCAACGCCGAGTATGGCTCCGCACCGAGGTGCCATTTGCCGAAGTGACCGGTGCAATAACCGGCATCGCGCAGCACCTTCGGCAGCGTGACGTAATCGGTCTTCAATCGCGTGACGCTATTGGCGACGAGCACTCGCGTATTCGGGTTCCCCTTCGCGAGCTGCTTCTCCAACACGACCTGCGGCAGATGACAGGCCGGCGCGGTGATGCCGGTCCTCGCCGGCCACAACCCGGTCAGGATGCTGCTGCGTGTCGGCGAGCAAAGCGGATTGGCCGCGTATGCCTGAGTGAACCGCGCGCCCCGCGCGGCGAGCTTGTCGAGATTCGGCGTCTGATGAAACGTGCTGCCGTAGCAACCAAGGTCACGCCAGCCGAAGTCGTCGGCCATGATGAAAATGATGTTCGGCCTGGAAGTTGGAGGCGCGGCCGCAACATCACGCGCGGACAATGCTGCCAGCAGCAGAGCCGCGAGAATCGCGAATCGCTTCTTAACCATGATCATTTTTCCTTTGAATTGCTCTCGCCGATGAATTCGGCACGCGTGAGGATGCCGTCGTTGTTCTTGTCCATCTTGGCGAACCGCAGTTTGGCGGCGGCGAGGTCTTTGCCTTGTGCGGCGATGTATTCCGCGACGGTGAGCTGTTCCTTGCCGGGATACAGACGGCTGAAGCGAGCCGTGCGCGTTTCGCCGACGGGCGCTGTTGAGAGTGTCGCCTTGGGCTGAGACGCCGGCTTCGAGCCCGGAGCGGCGGAACCGACGGGCGGAAGGTGCTTCGCGAGATTGGCAAGCAACTCTTGGTATTCCGGTTTGTCGGCGAGGCTCACCGTTTCGGCGGGATCGTGCTGCTCGTCGTAGAGTTCCGTCGCTACGATCCTTGAGCCGGTGCGTTCGCGCCAGAACGTCGCGCGCCAGCGTTCGTTGCGAATGCTATAGCCCATGACTTGCCCCGCACCAGCCCCGGCGTTGCGCGGGTACTGGCTGATCGCCACCTTCTGCATGGGAGCCGCAGGGTCGTCGATGTACGGCTTGAGGCTCAGCCCCATGAGACCGGTTGGCTTCGGCAGTCCGCAGAGGTCCGCAAGCGTTGGATAAACATCGACGAACTCGACCGGCGCGGCACACTTCTTCCCGGTGGTCTTCGACTTCGGCACGCTGATCAGCAGCGGTGCTCGCGTGGCAATTTCAAAGTTGGTGTGCTTGTGCCACAAGCCGTGCTCACCAAGCTGCCAACCATGATCGCCCCACAACACGATAATCGTGTTGTCGAGCACCTTCGCTTGCTCCAACGCATCCAGCAACCGACCGACTTGAGCATCCGTGTAACTGATGCAGGCGTAGTAGCCGTGACGCAACGTGCGAGCGAAGTCCGCAGGGATCGGATTTCCCTTCGGCACGCCGGGGTAGTTGTGCAGCTCGCCGTTAGTGTGACCGGCGAACTCGGGCGCGCCGGTCGGAAGGTGATCAATCGTGGGCACGGGGATTTGGTCAGGCTCGTAGAGATCCCAGTATTTCTTCGGTGCGACGAATGGCAGATGCGGCTTCAAGAATCCGACCGCCAGAAAGAACGGCTGCGATTGCGACTTGAGCCGGTGAATGCGTTTCACGGCTTCGGCGGCGGTCGCTCCATCGGGCAATTCGTCGTCGCTTTTGGGGCTGACCTCGAAGGCCGGACCTTTCTTCGTGCGCCCCTTCGCATCCTTCGAGCCGTCCTGCAATGGGTTCGCGAATTCCTCAACGTCGATGTTGTGCCTCGTGACGATCTGCTTCGTCCAATCGATGGGATCAGTATCCACCGCTCGACCTTTGGAATACCAGTGCGGCTCATTCCACGAGCGGCCATCTTCAAAGCCATTGTGATAGATCTTGCCGAGCGCTGAGCAGTGGTAGCCGTTCGCTTTGAAGTGCTGCGGCAGCGTGACGCAATCCGGTCGAGCGGCTCGGAAGTGCGTTTCCAGATCCCAGACTTTCGTCACATCAGGCCGCAAGCCGGTCATGATCGCCGTGCGCGAGGGACTGCAAACGGCTTGCTGGCAATAGGCTCGATCGAAGACAATGCCGCGGGCGGCGAGCCGGTCGATGTTGGGCGTCTTGACGATCCGGTTGCCGTAGCAACCCAACTCCGGCCGCAGATCATCGACGGCGATGAACAACACGTTGAACGGCCGCGGCGGAATCTCCTCCGCCGCACAGACCGCCGGAATCAAGCACGCCAGCACAATCAGATTTTTCATGAGAACCTCTGGATGTTGTCGCCACGGTCGGCAGGAGTTGGGTGATCTTCCGGGGACGTCGGTCTTTCGTGCTGTCCGGGAGTCATTATCGGCGACCTTGTTCCTTCAGCATGGTAAGCGTTGCATCGGCAAACGCGCGGCCCATCAGGGCGAAGGTCTTCGCACAGCCGAGGTAGTGGTAACCGGCATTTGAGGCTCCGCGATTCCAGATCGCCGCTTCTTCAGACGAGATGAGTTTCGCATCGAAGTCTCTGACGTATTGACGCTTTTGTTCGTCGGTCATCTTGCCATCGGCGTTGGCGTGGTCTTTGTGCTTTGAATTGAGGTAAAAGCTCATCTGACGCACCTTGTCGTGCTTGTCTGCGATGGATCCGAGTTCCTCGGACCAGAACGGCGCGGTCTCGACGGCGATCACGTTGCCTTTGAATTCCGGCAGCGATGCCGGAGCGGCCATCGCCTTGCGGAACTCGATGGTCTGCTCGTTCGGCTTCGCACCGCCGACACCCAGCACGCCGATCACGAACGGCATGCGCGGCGCATTCAGATCGCGCCTCACGTCGCGGATCAAGTGAGCCATCACCGTGCTGTAGGCGTCGTAGCCGCCGGGCTTGTGACGATTGGGGTACACGCCGGAATCGACGAGGTCGTTCCAGCCTTGCAGCCAGACGAACCCAGAAATCTCAAAGCCCTGCTTCTCGTCATAAGCCGGGCACACACGTTTGATGTCGCTCAGCACATGCCGCACATGTTCCAGCATGAGACGGTAGTAACAGCCGGTTTCGTTCTCTTTCGCGACGGAGACAGCGTCGATCTCCTTGCCCTGCTTTTGGAAATTCGCGAGCTGCGTCTCGTTGAAGACATAGGGCCCGGCGCTCGGCGAGCGAAAATCGGTGTGCAGGCTCTTGCCACCCCAGGCGGTCTTGATGATGAGCACCGGTTTGTCGAACGCTGCGTCCATCTTGAGGCCGAACGTGAACTCGGGACCGATCTTGCCGCCGTCTTGCTTGGGGTTCCGCCGCGAGCCATAACCGGCCGTCAGCTTGCCGTGTCCTTCGCCGTTCTCATGTCCCGATCCGGTGAAGTACGAAATCCACACTCCTTCGCACACGGTCGGTTTGCCATCCGCGCCGCGCATCTGCTTCAACAACCGAGCTGTCGCGGGATCCTCGCCGATGTAATCAAACGTCTCGACCTTCGCATGACCCTCCATGTTGGATTGGCCGGCGAGAATGAAAACGCGCAGCGGCTTGGCCTCCGACACTGCCGGAATCGCCGCAAAAAGAAATACGAGGAGTGAGCAGATCAGTCTCGGCGTTCGTCTCATGGTCATGTTCCTAGTTTAGTGTTGGCTCGGCTGACTGCGGCCGGTGGCTTTGGATTGTTTGAGAAGTGCTTTCAGTTCCGTTGCGACGCCCGACCAAACATTGTACAGATTCTTCGTCTCACCCGGATCGGTGGCGAGATTGTAGAGCTGGCCGGGCGCGTCGCGAGCCGTGACGGTCAAGTGAAGCGGTTTGAGGCCGGGATCGTTGTCGTAGCGATTGCGCCGGCGCCGTTAGGGTCGTTGTAGCACCGAAGATCCCCGTACGTAATGGACTGAATTGGGTGGCAACGGATTCAGCGCCTTGCGGCATGTCGGGCTTTCATTTCGGCGAGTGTCTTTGCACTTGCAGTGTCAGCGGCGACGTTGTGCCATTCCTCCGGATCGTGGTCGTGGTCGTAGAGTTCCGCGCTGCCGTCGCTCCATTCGATGTAACGCCAGCGGTTGGTGCGCAGGCCGAAGCCGCTCAAGTTCGGCCCGCGCGTGATGTGCGTCAGCACCGAGTCGTGGATGGTCTTGGCCGGTTCGTCGAGAATTGGCTTGAGGCTCTTCCCCTTGACCGTCGCGGGGACGGTTAGGCCGCAGAGTTCGGCAACGGTTGGATAGATATCGAGGAACTCGACAAGGCTGCGGCACTCGGCCGGTTTCACGCCCGGCGCGATGAGCAGGAACGGCGCGCGGCACGAGCGGTCGAAGAGCGTGTTCTTGTTCCACCAGCCGCGCTCGCCGAGGTGGTAGCCATGATCGCCGACGAAGATGACCACGGTTGTATCCCAGAGTTTCAGGCGGTCCATCGCCTCCATGAGCCGGCCGACCTGCGCGTCGGTCTGCGTCACACCGGCGTAATAATGCGTGAGGAAATCCATCCGGTCGCGGTCGGCGAACTTCTGAAACGCCTCTTCAAACGCACCGCCGCCGAGCGATTGCTTGAACAGCGGCGTGGCGTCGTCGGGATCGCGGTGGAGTTGGAGTGAGCCGTCGGGAAACTGCGCGACGTAGCGTTTGCTCACGACGAACGGATCATGCGGCCGATGAAACCCCGCGCCGATGAACCACGGCTTGTCGGCGAGCCGTTCCATCGCGGCGATGGTCTGCTGCGCGGTCTGGCCATCGGACTGGTCGTCGTCGCCCCCTTCGAGATCGGCGACTTCGCACCACTTGAGCTTGCCGCCCGTGAGATTGCGGCGCGGGCCGCTGTTGCCAAGCTTCGTCGCGCGATTCATCTTCGCTTCGTCCCAGGACTTGCCGACATCGAGCATTCGATTCTGCTGCGATTCCCCTTCGACGAGGCCGGCGTGATAGATCTTTCCGTAGGACACCGCCGTCGCGCCGCGCTGCCGAAACAACTGCGGCAGCGTGACGGTCTCCGGCATCTTCTCGCGGAAAAACGTGCCGTTGCCGGTGACGCCGTTGTGCTCCGGGCGCGTGCCAGTGAGCATCGACGTGCGGCTAGGATTGCAGACGGGATACTGCACGTAGGCACGATCGAAGCGGACACCACGCGCGGCGAGCCGGTCGAGGTGCGGCGTCTTCGCCCGCGAGTCGCCGTAGCAGCCCATCGCCGGCCGCAGATCATCGGCCATGATCAGCAGGACGTTGTAGCGCGGCGCATCCGCCGCGCGAGCCGCAGTGCCAAACACGATCAACATGAGCAGAGCGAGAAGATGTTTTGACATCGTCATTGGTCTCGTTGTGGTGGATCGAAAGCGTCGTGGTTCGCTCCGCAAACCAACGTAGGATCGCCGTCTTACTCGTTTTCAAGATAACTCCGCGCCAGCAGCTCGCCCAATTGGACGATGCCTTCGCTGGTGATGACCAGTTTCTCGGGCTGTGGAGGCAAATCGAAGGCTTTGAGATGGATGAACGCTGAGTCCGCGGCGGCGAGGGCCGCGAGGTTTGCGGTGACGTCGATGTTGTTGAGTCCCTTTTGATCGGGAGGCGGCTGCTGGCTGACGTGCCATTTCAAGGCAGGCATCGCGAGGTCCAGGCGGCTCTGAGCGACTGTGGATTGCAACCACTTCGAGGCGTCTCGTCGGTAGGGATTGAACGTCATGTCGTTCTCGCCGGCGTGATAGAAGATGCCGGCCAGCTCGACCGAGTGCTCCTTCGCTTCGAGTTCGCGGATGGACTCTTTGATGAAGGCGATGAAGGGCGAGTAGAGATTGCAGTCCTTGGCGCTCGTGCCTCGCGGAGTCCAGTCATTCATCTGCGAGCCGCTGTGGGTGAACTTGGCGATGGCGATGTTGCTGGGCAGCTTGGCTTTCAGCGCTCGGCCGAAGCTGAGTTCGGGGCCGAACGTATCATAGAAGCCGGCGGGACCGAGCGGTTCCCAGCCATGCGAGGTCTTGAAGCCGCCGCCGAGGCTGTACTTGAAGGCGATTTTGGCGTTGTCCTGCGCGAGTGCCTCATGGCCCGCGAGTGTCTTGAGGTCTTGAGTGAAGGCACGCTCACCCTCCATGTTGCGATGTCCGGCGAGGACGAAGAGTTTTATCGGACTGTTTGTGGCGTAAGGCCATGCTTTGAGCGGGCGCTCGGTCACGGGCTGCTTTCCGATCGTGCGGAGATAGGCGTCGGCGTAGTTCGCGCCGTGCTCCAGTTGCCCCAGCGTGCCGTAGTGGTAGTGCAGCCCGACATCACCGCCGATCTCCACCGCGTCATGCGAAGTGGAAACGTAATCGACCAACGGATCGGCATCAGCGACCGCCTTTTGAGCGGTGCGGATGGCGTGCATGTTCTCGCGGTTGTCCATGCCCCAGACCGTCTTGGTACACAGCTCGCCGATGTAGAACCTCAAGCCGGGCAGCTTGAGATCACGCCGCCAGCTCGCGATGAAGTTCGTCAGGTTCTTGGCATAGGCCGGCTTGAAGTCCTTGTGGAACATATCGTTCTCGCCCTGATGCCACATGAAGCCCTCGATCCGGTAGGCCACTTGTTTGCGATCAAGTTCCGCCAGCGATGACCGCACCAGCTCCAACGCCAACGGATAGAGCATGAAGCCGTTCGGCTCATCGGGATTCCAGTCGCCTCCCAAAGTCGTGCCTCCGGAGGCGCACTTGATGATGGCAATCGGTGCTTCGGTTTCTTTGGAGACCTGCCGCCCGAAGCTCAGCTCCGGCCCGAAGTAAGTCCCCGTCGGTTGCAACGCGATCCAGCCTTTTGAGGTCTCCTTCGTCTCGCGTCCGAGGTTGTAGGAAAACAAGACGTCCGGCTGCGGCTTGTCGAGACCAGCAAACGGCGGGAGGCGTTTGATGTGCTCGACGTTGGAATGCGTGCCGACCATGTTCGATTGCCCGGCGAAGATGAAGACGCGCAGAGTCTTCGTATCAGTGTCCGCACTGCGAGCAACCGCTGGTATGAGGAGGAAGAGCGCGGCGACGATGTTGAAAGTCAGTTTCATGGGTGTAGCGATCATTGCTTTGGCTTTGGCTTTGGCTTTGGTTTTGGTTTTGGTTTTGGTTTTGGTTTTGGTTTTGGTTTTGGTTTTGGTTTTGGTTTTGGTTTTGGTTTTG
>JBKJSI010000547.1:0-3754 GCA_046595915.1 Pirellulaceae bacterium | reverse complement strand
TGGGCGGCGGCATGGGTGGCATGGGTGGTGGTATGGGCGGCATGGGCGGCGGTATGGGTGGCATGGGTGGGGGCATGTTCTCCGTCGGTGACGACCTGCGGCTTGGTCCAGGACGCTCCGCTAAAACCAGCGGAAGCTCAGCTGAAGTCGAAAAAAAAAATGAGCAGAAATTAGAGGCCCCAGCCTTAAGGGAGCCAAAGGTCGCAGCGATGACATCGTCATCGGTGGTTGCTTTGGCGGTAACTCCGAAAGCTGGTCAATCCAATGTTGAGGCTTGGGACGAACTCTTCTCTACAAAAAAAGAGGACGCAGGCTCCGCCGAATTTCAGGCGGGGCTCCGAGCAACGGTTCGCAATCATGTTCGAAAGCAGGAATTTAGCGCCATTCAAGACGTAATTGGATCGGCGCTTCGGCATGGCTACGGTCAACCTTGGATGTACGAAGCTTTGGCATTGGCGCTCGAAGCCAATGGTGCATCGGAATCCGAGATCGCGCGGGTAGTTCTTTCCGCAATCGATGTTTCGAGGGATGCGGACGCGGCTTTAGTCACCGCCGGTTATCTTGCCGCCCTCCAGCTTGATCGAACTGCGTTGCGAGTTTTTCACGACGTTTCTTCGCAGGATCCCTATCGTACTGAGCCGTATCTTCAAGGCCTCAAATGTGCGCAGCGACTCAATGACACGAGTGGAATCCAATGGGCCTGCCTTGGAGTATTGAAGCAAGCCTGGCCAAACGAACAACGCGAGATTGAGGCTTTTGCACGTCGAGTCGCTGAAGCCACCATCCATGATTTGAAAAAATCAGGCAAAAATGATGAAGCAACGATGTTCAGCGTGGAACTCAAAAAGGCGCAATCTCGGGACGTTCGAGTTCGCATCTGGTGGACGGGTGATGCCGACGTGGATTTGTCGGTGATGGATCCGACCGGCGACATTTGCTCATTTCGAAATCCTCGCACTTCCGGCGGTGGGTTGATTCTAGGCGACAGCTTTGCACGGAACGATCAGAATGCCCAGCGAGAGGGTTTTAGCGAATCGTTCATTTGCTCAGAGGGATTCACGGGCGAATATAAGGTGCTGCTGAAACGTATCTGGGGTGAAGTCGCCGGCGGAAAGGTAAATGTCGAGATCATTACCAATGAAGGCGGCGAAAAAGTGAACGTAATCGAGCAAAAACTGCCGTTGGAAAAAGATGGAACTCTGGTGATTTTTGCACTAAATCAAGGGCGTCGCATGGAGCCGTTGTCGTCCGAAAAGGCGACCGTTTCCATGAAACGGCAAATTGAGGTTGCTCGACATGTTTTGGCACAACAGATTCCAAGTGGCAGCGGCTCCGAAAGCCCCGTTCCGTCGTGGAACGCCGCTAATGCTCCTTTGATCCAGGCCCCAGGCGGACAACTCATCGCCCCGGCCTTCCGTGGCGCAGTCGGTTTCCGTCCTCAGCTCACGACTTTGCAGGATGGTCCAATGCTCTTTGCCGGACCAGCAGTGGTCTCTGCCGATCGTCGTTTTGTTCGCATGACGCTTTCACCTTCTTTCAACACCATCGGCGAAGTGCAGACCTTTAACTTCGCAACCGGAAGTGTTGGTAATGGTAACGGTTCCGGCAACACGCCTGGAACCGGTGGTGGAACGGGCGGTGGTGGAACAGGTGGTGGCGGTGGAACTGGCGGTGGCGGCGGCGCCGGAACTTAACAACCAAGTGACCAACCGAAAACGATTGAGCCGCAGCCCTCCAAGGCTGCGGCTCTTTCTTTTTACTGATTGCTTTTTGCTGGGCGCAGTAAGCCGGCCTGGCAATCGACGTCTAGCGGCGCGAAATCAGCATTGAAGTATTGTTCGACTGCAATGGCGCCCATCGCTGCATTGTCCGTGCAATATGCGGGAGGAGCCAAAATCACCTCGCAATCGTGACGGATGAATGCCGGTAGTCTCTGCCTTAGAGCTAGGTTCATTGCGACGCCTCCGCCCACGCAAATTCGCTTGAGCCGAGAGTGGCCGAGCGCTTTGCGGCACCGACTGCACAACACGTCAATAACAGCGGCCTGAAAACTGGCTGCGATATTCGCCAGCACATGTTCCGGAATCATTTTGGCGTCACGCGCAAGTGGTTTAGCTTGCCCGATTCGAGTACGAATGGGAGGAGCTAAGTCGATACGACCCTCATTGGCGAGGGCGTATCGAACCGCTGTCTTGAGTCCACTAAAGCTAAAACAAAATGGACCATGCTGATCAGGATATGATCTAGGGAACGCATAGCGAGTCGGGTCGCCTCGATCCGCCAATTGAGCCAGGGCCGGACCGCCTGGAAACCCAAGATTCATCATCGCGGCTACTTTGTCAAATGCCTCGCCGGCGGCATCGACGATCGTAGGACCCATGAGCTCGAATTGCTGAACGCTTTCACATCGATAAAGACTCGTATGACCACCGCTAATGACCAGTCCAACGCAAGGAAAGATTGAAACGTCTCGCCCGATTTGGCAAGCATAAAGATGCGCGTGAATATGGTTGACTTCAATTAGCGGTTTTTCGAGGACAACGCACAGCGCCTTGGCTGCTAGAAGTCCGACCAGGAGCGAGCCTCCGAGACCAGGCTTCGTCGCCACCGCGACCGCGTCAATCTCTTTTAGCGAGGTCTTCGCCTGCTTCAATGCCGAATCGATCACAGGCAGCATCGATTCGACATGCGCCCGGGCAGCGATTTCGGGAACGACTCCGTGAAACACCGCATGCAATTCATTCTGGGAGGCTATCACCGAAGAAAGCACGACTTGACTGCCCGTGATAACGGCCGCCGCCGTTTCGTCGCACGTGCTTTCGATCGCTAAGATCCGTACGTTTTCGCGGCTTTTTGAGTTTGCCATCTTCGCAGTCTAACCCGCCCCGCGAATTTCAGAAGTCATACCAAAGGCCCACGCCAAGCTGCTGCTCAAAGTGGTTATAGAACGAATATTGCCAGCTTGCGCCATTGAAGTAATGGCCGCCGATTCGAAGCAATCCCCCGTTTTGCGCCGAGCGCCAAGCCCATCCCGCCTGCACCGTGAAATTGCCGCTGTAATCGAGTTCCTCGCGTAAGTGGCCATTGAGTGCGAAAAAGGGAGCACCCCGCGCGCCCGTCGGCGCCGCGGGAGCATAGTCGATCCCAAATTGCACCTCGAATGGTGCACTCACGTCTGTGAAGAAGGCCCAACCCACTTCGCCATAAATGCGAAGGTCGTCCGTTAAATAGTACGCTGTACCGAGTAGAAGAGTGTCACGAGCGAAATTGAGCCGCGGATAGTTAGGATTCTTTAGCAGGAACTCATCGCCCAAGTGCGAACTAAGATGATAGTAGCCAGCTTTAAATCGCCACGCTCCATAGCCGTAAGTAATCGGCAGTCCACCACGAAAATCGACGCTCGTGACGTCGACATTGTCAGTCAGGTTAAGTCGCGCTTGTGCGGAGCCTTCCGCGTCAATTTGAAACCCTTGCGGCAGAACTGCATTGCGATCGCCAAAACGCAACAGCCCGACTCGCGCCCCGAGAGTTGGCTCCCAAAAGGTGTCGTCCCGCTCAGGAATGTTGTTGAAGGTGGAGGCGAAGCGAGATTCCTTCTGCGAGGCCAAATACGCTTGGTAGACAATTCCAGTTGGCAATAATTGCCAGTCCCAAACTTCGTTCGATGGGGCAGTGAGCGTGCTTCCAAATCCACCGAATCCATAAGGGCTTACGGGGCGATCAGTCCATGTTTGCATTGATTCGTCGCTAAGCA
>JBKJSI010000111.1:0-4760 GCA_046595915.1 Pirellulaceae bacterium | reverse complement strand
CGGTTGCGAGTGCGCCTGCGCTGGCTTCGGGGATTGGCACGAAGAGTCATCTTGAAGAAAGATTGAGGAAGATTATGCGGTCGACGATGGAGGTTCGTGTGTCTGGGGTGGTGAAGGTTTTGGTGGGGCTGCTCGCCGTGGTGATTTTGCCGCTGGCGCCGATGTTGGTGCGGGGGCAGTTTACCGAGAAGCCGCCTGTGGCCGTCGAGCAGGAAGTGACCAGTGAGGCTGAGGAAAAGAAGTTGGATTGGTTGCGGGGGAGTGGGGGGAGTTTGGAGATTCGCATCAGGGGTGAAATTATTGATGCAGATGGGAAGGCGGCGGACGGGGCGAAGTTAACGGCTCAGTATCGAAAGAGGGAAAGTGACAAAGATCTTGTCGTGAGCCGCGATGAGAAAAGTTTCGAAGTTTGGGTTCCGTTTGGAAAACCAGGGTGGTTTCAGATTGGGCTTTATGGGGCGTCCGCAGATGGCAAGCAGGCGATCTCCCACCGGATTTTTCATAGCCAACTTCGCCAAGCAGCAATCGACGGCGTGAAGCTGACATTGCAGCCGTTTGCGCGAAATATAGAGATCAAAGTCGTTGACCAAGGACGACCCGTGGAAGGCGCGAACGTTTTGGTTGACACACGAACTCGAGAAGACATTCCCTACATGACAGACAAGGATGGCATCGCGCATGTGGGGCTTGTCGCACGAGATGAACTTAATGAGATCACGGCGTGGACCGACGATCATCGCATTGGTGGCTATCAGTTTCATCGCCAGCCAACGAGGGACGCGAATGCCGCACAGCATACGATCGACCTGAGTCCATGCCGGCCACAGAAGGTGCGCTTTGTGCAGGCGGTCGATGGCAAACCCGTCGAGGGAATAGGCTTCTGCCTTTATGTGGCGACGCCTACGCCCTATTACAACTATATAGGACTCATTCCGGCGTCGACGATGAAAACGGACGCGAAAGGCGAGGCGAGTTACGAGTGGTTTCCCGATTGGCCGACACATCATTTCTATGTTGATCGAATGGATCAAAACTGGGTGAAAGAGGGAAAAGAGAAGATCGCAGATGACGGCACAATTGAGGTTCGCGTGAAGAAAAGCAAACTGGCGCAGCGGCAATTAGTTACCGGTGAAGTCGTCTCGTTTGACGGGAAGCCTGGCGGCTACTCGCTCGAGTTCCGTTCTTTCGCAGGCGAGGAAGAAAGCCGCATGGATGTCATTCACGCCATTTCGGATTTGGACGGCAAATTCACTCTGTCGGTGTTGCCAGGTTCGATTTATTACGGGCATGTCGATGACGCGCGTTACTTCAGCGACATCATCGATTGGCTCCCGTACGACCCTAAAACACAAAAGAGCACTTCACCGAAGTTCACCGTCAAGGAAGGGACTCCCCTCGAGGTTTTTGTTTGCGAAGGGCCGAACAAGAAACCAATGGTGAATCAGTACGTCTCGTTTTTCAATGAACATCGTCACATGTTTGTAGAGGACGGAAAAACTCAAACAGGCACCGGCTCCCATCAGTGGTCAGCCATGACCGATGATCATGGCATCGCGAGAGGATTTACTCGCAGTGATCGGCCGCTAAAAGTTTCGGTGAACCAGCTCGACTGGAGAATGGAGAAGAAGGTCGAGCCGAAGGATGGACATTTTGAGCGAATCGAATTACATCGTCCGATTGCTGGGCGACTCAAAGTAAAAGGGCGATTAGTCCTGCCTTCTGAACTTGATTCTTCGTTTGAACTCGCGGAAATGTCCTTTGGCGCCATTGACGGTCAGTCAATGGATCATGATCGCGTGAAGGTCGAATCCGATGGGCGATTTGAATTCGAGACCGTCTCTCCTGTGTTTGGAGTACATGCTTCAACGAAGGACAAGAAAGCGGCAGTTCTGCAGGTCGTCGAATCGTCGGCCATTAACGGCGAGCTTTTGCTCATACTTGCACCGACTGGCGAGTATCAGGGGCAAGTCTTAGATGAGGAAGGCAAACCGAAGGCGAATTATCCGGTTCGAGCTTCGATAAGCACAACCGCGAATCGGAAGAGCGAGGTCGGTAGTTCCACGGTGTTTAGTTCACAGGTTTCATCGGCAAGTACGGATTCCGAAGGGAATTTTACGCTCTCTGGAATTCCATTCGAAGCGAAAGTGTCGATTTACGGCGGACCTGGATCGGACAATGGCCGAATGCCAATGGATCGAGCCGTCTTAGGAAAAGGCGAAGAGCGCAAGCGGACGATTCTATCACTGGCCGTCGCTACGCCAAAGACGCTGCCGCTAAAAGATCGCTACGTCGATGCCCTTCGCGACGCGAAGCTTGGCGGATATCGAATGATGGTTGTCATTTTTGAACCTTCGAAAGAAAACGAGGAATTCGTCAATCTGAATTTCTACGACTACGACTCGAATAATGATGTCTCTGGGTTCATGCATGTCTATTTTCGCCGCAAAGATTCGACGGCGTCACCGCTTGGCAACGAGTTCGCCAAATCGATGAATTGGCCGGAGCATAAGGAAGGGAAGGTTTTTGCAATTGCACTGAATGCCGAGGGCAAGGAACTGGGGCGCATCGAAATTGACCCTAAGGATACTGCCGCTTCTGACAACGCTGTGAAGTTCGTTCATGAATTCGCTCCGCAGCCTGATGACGCGAAAAAGAAATGGAACGAAGCTTTTGCTTTGGCGGCGAAAACCGATCGAAAGGTTTGGGTGCGTGTGAGTCAGCGATTTTGTTCACCCTGTTTCATTCTTAGCCGTTGGCTTGATGATCAGAAGGAGTTGATTGAGAAGGACTATGTAGTGTTGAAGGTGTGCAATGTTCGTGACGTCGGCGGAGCGGAAGTTGCAGCGCGGTTTTGGGATTATAAATCAGGTAATGGCGTTCCCTTTCATGCGATCTTTGATGCGAGTGGGACGAAGCTGATCGATAGCGCTGGGCCGCTGGGGAATATTGGGGCGCCGAGTGGGTATGAAGGGGGGAAGCATCTCAAGAAAATGCTTTCGACGACGCGCAAGAATCTGACAGATGAGGAGATTGAGAAGTTGGTGAAGAGTTTGCCGGAGTAGGGGTGAATGGTTAGTCGGGGGCTTCCGCTTCGCGGTGCGCCCCCGCCACACACGGGCCGTTTTGTTTTGGGTGGCTGCGCCGCACCGGTAGGCGGGTACGCTAACCTGATTCTATGAAAGAGCGGCCCTCGTGCGATGATGATAGTACGGCGTATCTTTCGATCGCCAAAGCATCTCAACAGGAGGGCCGCTGAAATGTTGTACCTCGCTATCGATCAGCACAGCAAGCAGTTGACCGTCAATGTGCGCGACGAATCGGGTCAGGTGATTCTGCGTAAGCAGGTGAGCACGCGCGATGATGGTCCGAGGGAGTTCCTCATGAAGCTATCCGAGCAAGCGGGATCAGAAGGCTATGCGGCGATCGTGGAAGTTTGCGGCTTCAACGATTGGCTGCTCGATCTGCTGCCGCAGCATGGCTGCCGAGAGATCGTCTTGATCCATCCCGGCAAGCCGGGCAAGCGCAAGACGGATCGCCGGGACGCCAATCAGCTGGGTGAGACGCTTTGGCTCAATCGTCAGCGTCTCGCTTCAGGGCAGCGGGTTCAAGGCTTGCGGCGGGTAAACATTCCCAGCGTGAAGGAACGCGAACAGCGGCGACTGACAGGAATGCGGCAGCGTATTGGCCAGGAGCGAACGCGGGTTCTCAATCGGATTCAAACGCTCCTACGGCGTCACAATCTTCAGCACGTTTGTCCCACTAAGACGATTCAAGCCGTTCGAGCGCGAGCATGGCTCCAGCAGCTTGCCCTGCCCGCTTTGGATCGATTTGAGCTGAATCAGCTCCTGCTGCGTTGGAAGCTGTTGGAACAAGAACGGGAAGCGATCAACGCTCTCATCGAACAGCAATTGGCGGAATCGCCGGATGCGAAGTTGTTGCTTTCCTTGCCGGGAGCCGGTGCCTTTACGGCGCTCGCGCTGGCGGCGCATGTGGGCGATATTACGAGATTCCCACGCCCGCGAAGCTTGGCGAACTACTGGGGACTGACGCCGTCTTGCCGCAATTCGGGCGAGAAGCATCAGCGATTGGGTTCAATCAGCAAGGAGGGCGCGGTATTGCCGCGTTTCCTGCTAGGCCAACTCTTGCTGCACGTGCTGAAACGCGACGGTAAGCTCAAAGCCTGGTATCTGAACATCAAGCGACGGCGTGGCTCGAAGATCGGTCGGGTCGCCGTGATGCGCCGGTTATGCACGATCATCTGGCACATGCTCACGCATCGCGAACTTTACTGTTATGGAGGAAAGCGTCACAAGGAACTCATCGTCTAATCGCAGGGCCTGCGGGGGAAGGAACCAGCGGGACCCCCAGGTTCCTTCCCCCGCACCCCCATCCTCCTTCCCCTCTTCTCTATTCCCAAGAGAGTGAAAAACACAATCAAGACCATCGATTCCGTTCGCTCTGGCTCTGTTAAAGAGACCGGAGACTCGGCTCAGGCGAGCAGCTCGAGGTAGCACCTGGTGCGCAAAGCACGTCAACCTGATCGGAGCGCCGCCTGCAGTCGAGACGGTCCGCATAGACCCCTCTGGTGTCCGCGTTTTGCGCGGAGGAGTGACGACTCGTCGTCACTTGATTCACGAAGGGATGTATTGGGGAGCGGTCGGATTACAAAAGAACGACCCCCGCGAACCCGCTGAAATGACCGTGACGAAATTGAAGTGTCCAATAAAACAAAACACCGAAATGAACACGCAAAATCCCAC
>JBKJSI010000265.1:0-2550 GCA_046595915.1 Pirellulaceae bacterium | reverse complement strand
CGTTCTCACCGGAAGGGGCCCTCTTTTACTAGACCAATTTTTCAACTCAGCCCAATCCGATCGGCGAAGTTGATGAAAATACGCGGATTCAACGCGCAGGGAGTGGATCGCACCCTTTCGCGACGATGATGCCCTACTAAAACAATGCACCTCATGGAAACACTACACGGCCACCCAAATCAACAAACGATTGCGGGAGAACGTCAATCGCGGTGCGAACTCAATTCACACTCCTCCGCCAAACGGAGAATTTTGGCAAATTGAGCAGTTCGACCATCTTGTTCGCAGCCCCGAGGATTTTGAAAAGTATCGCCGGTACCTCGCAGAGAATCCTAGGAACGCAGGATTGGCGGTTGGTCAATTTCGCTATTTCACAAAGGTTAGCGAGGGTTCAAAAAGCGTGCAGTCGCGGAGCGACAGCGCTACGTAGTCGCCGTTGCTCCCGCGACGCGCACTTTTCAACCAACTCGCCATCAAAACAGACGTCTCGACTGCGAAATGCCCCATCAACCCAATCCCTTCTCGACCCGCTTCGTCCGCCCTGGCGCGATTCCTTTTCAGTTTAACCAAAGCGAAAACGCCCACTCGCTGATCGAAAGACTCCAGTCCAATCATTGGCAAGGCGAAATCATCGGCCCGCACGGCACAGGCAAGTCCACACTGCTCGAAACCCTCATCCCGGAACTCGAAAACCACGGTCGCAGCATCGTCCTGCTAAAACTCACCGCCCCGCAGCCTGCTCTCTCCTGGTCACAGCTACTCGCCGGGCGCTGGAACGCCAACACCCAGGTCATCATCGATGGTTATGAACAACTCGGCTGGCTATCGCGCTCGATCCTCGCCTTTCGTCGCCGTCTCACTGGCGCGGGCATGCTCGTCACGGCCCATCAACCCGCCGGCTTTCCCAAGTTCTATACAACAGCCGTCAGTGAACAGCTCGCGATTTCGCTCGTAGAACAGCTCACGCAAAGCAGCGAAGCCAAAATCGCCAAAGAGGAAGTCGTGCAAGCCCTGCAAGCATCGCGCGGCAACTTGCGTGATACCCTATTCCAGTTGTATGACTTGTACGAGTCGCGCAAGAGCAGCCGGTCGTACTAGCAGTGCAATCTGAAGGGCCAGCGTGGCGATTGGATTCTTGTAAAAGCCCTTCGCCCGCGAATGCCAATAGCGTAGGTTTGTGGTTGTTCTAGTTATCGATTGCGCGGATTGAATACACAGCCAGGAGGGCGAAATGGGGAGCGGCGAGCATGTTGGGCTATTCAAAATCAATTTTCGGCAGTGCCATTTTATTGGCACTGAGTATTGTCGCGCTTAACACGAGCTCGCTCTTCGCGCAGTACGTCGCCCCCTATGATGTCCCCGCGCAGCCACTTATCCCACAAGCCGGCTCGATCGGCCGCGCTCTAACGCCGCCGACCTATTATCGTTCGTCGCCGCAGCTCGTGCCGACTACCGTCTATCGTCCAGTCACCGCCTACAATCCAGTGACCGGCCAGCCCTACACCCGTTGGACTGGCGCCTCGACGCTCGATGTCGAAACCCAGCGCGTCGCCACGCCGCTTCCCGGCTACGGCGCACCATTCGCCGCGTATCGCCCCGTCACTCCCGTTCAGCAGATGCCCGCGTACTACCCGCCGACCCAGGCTTATTCGCCTGCCTATGCACCCGCATATACTCCAGCGCCGCGAATGAATGTCCAAGGCTCGGTCGATCCTTACACAGGCAATGTCATCGCCGGCTCGCCGTACTCGACCTATCGCCCCGCGCTCTCCGTCGCGCCAGCGTATGCCGTCGGTCGCCCCGTGATGGCCGCGCCTGTCGTCAGTTACCGCGGCGCATGGCCGTTCCGTTCGTATCGCCCCGCGCCGGTCGCCGTTCAATATGCGCCCGTCCCCGCGTATGTTCCCGCCGCCGCACCAGGCTACCCTGGCCCGCCGGTTTACTCGGGTAACCCCGGCTACGCTCCGGCGCCTAGCTACAGCGGCGCCCCAATCTACTCAGGCGCACCCGCCTACTCCGGCGCCACCCCGGCCTATTCACAGCCGACGTACACCTATCCCAACAGCACCCCTGGCTACTCTGCACCGGGTTATTCCGCTCCAAGTTCCTCAGATCCTTATTACCAACCTCGCGGCGCTTCACCGACGTACTCCGATCCGGCTTACGCCCCCAGCGGCGCCCCTGCTGACTACCAACCTTCGCTACGTTCATCCAGCATGTCGGCGCCGGCAACGAAACAGCCAGCCGCCAGCGCCGCCCGGCCGCTCGTTCCCGCCCAAGAGGCCCGCTCGACGACCACCAAGCCCGAAGTGAGCTGGCCCCGCTTCCTCCCGAATACCAATCGCCAACCCGCGCCAGCATCAAAGATCGATTCCAACTCGACAATGGAAAGCAGCGAGCCCGCCCCTTCTCGCATTACCGAGAAAAAGCCCGCCGCTGAATATGACCCCGAAGTGCGCCCTTTGCGCGATCCCGATTCGCGCATTCCAGACCTAAATGAACATCGCGCCCCGCCGCTACTAGAGCCTCGCTCGGCGGGCATCAGCGCCC
>JBKJSI010000018.1:0-3602 GCA_046595915.1 Pirellulaceae bacterium | reverse complement strand
CGTCTCTTTTTCAAGCTCGCG
The DNA here is from genome assembly GCA_046595915.1 of Pirellulaceae bacterium. Taxonomy (GTDB): domain Bacteria; phylum Planctomycetota; class Planctomycetia; order Pirellulales; family Pirellulaceae; genus JBKJSI01. The sequence continues at coordinate 3,581 of JBKJSI010000018.1, read as the reverse complement.
TCAACATCAATAACTCTTCATTGACAAACCACTTACGTCACGAAAATAAATAGAACATGGCGCTGTCCAGCTAATCTCGGGATTAGAGAAGGAAGTCATTTCGCCTTCTTCGAGGAATGGCGCCGCCGCAGTTCCCTGAATCCACAAGATCAGGTCAAACTCTTTTGACTCGAAGAACACTCTGCGAACATTGATGCCCTGCTTGGGGACGGCAAGCAATCGCACTGGACGCCAAAAGGGAATTAGCGACTTACCATCCAGAATTTTCTCAAACTCCGCAAGAGTTTCGAGCCAAGCTTCCTGTATTTCCTTGGAGACCGGCACACCCGCCGCACCCGTTTGCTTGGGGTTAGGGATCAGTTCGTGGTCATCATCTGTTTCCTTGTTGAAGTGAGTCCACATCTCACGAGACATTGCAACCGCCTGCTTCAGATGACCATGCGTTGCTTGAAGGCGTTTGGGCTCAGAGAACTTGACCTGGATTGAAAGGTAGAGCATCGCGATACCATCCAAAAAGGTGTTCGGCGCGCTGAAGGGCGACGCATCGAGAGCCTCCCGATCTTCCAATAGGAATGGATAAGGCGTTTCCACTCGCTCGAAATAGAGATGAGCTGAGCAGTTGAATATTTCACGACCCTCGATCGCCAAGAGCCCCTCGGTCCAAGCCATCAGTAAATGGCAATAGCCGCGAAGCCAGCATACGTCGCCTCGATCGAAGTTGACTTGGAATGATTCTACCAGTTCGATCCTCGCAGGATCGACATTCGGATCAATCCTTAAGAGTAAGCCCGCATGGATCGGTTTTCCTTGCCCAAAGGGGTCGATTTTGATCCGCCCCAAAGAGAGAGGCAGTTTAACCGCGTCATCTTGAATCTCCGAAAGTGTCTTTTCCGCGCGGGCAAGATCATCGACAAAGTTCTGAAAGATTCCGCGTGCGGCTTCGTAAGTGATTTTTTCCGATTTGGGATTCTGTCTCAACAAGTCGTGAAGTAGTGGTGAATCGACCCCCGCTCGATCGAGTGCCGTGAGGGTGGGGTCCGTGCGAAGCCCATAACGATAGAGATTTGCGCCAAAGCCCTCAAATGCCCGCAGGAACTGGGTGACGCCTAGTCCGAAACGCGCCTGATCATCTTTGGGAGCCGCGGCAAGCCTGGCCTCAAGCGCTCGAACACCGTCGGACAATTTCCCCTCGATCAAGTACTTTTCCGCCAGCGGTGCTTGGGCCAATGTCACCAGGGTCGACAGAACCCAAATCACGGATCCGAACGAGAGCGATTTCAGTTGCATGGCGGTACGTCCTAGGGCGGGAGAGTTTGGTGCGATTCTACTACCTCGACTGAATCAAATGGGTTTCGCTGGTAGAGAAGCGCGAGGTCGTTGCTTACGATGATGGAGTGTTATTTGGTTTCAAATCTCGGCAACATTGATCTGAAACGGCAACCCATGCGATGCTTGGTGTTGAGTCTGTTCGTGCTATTTCTTAGCGAGACTCCAAGTGCAGGGCAGGGTGAAAGACCGCAGTATCTCATTGGCTATACCGAGGGTCGCAATGATTTGCCCGGCGGACAATATCTGAACTGGGTAACGAGTCGCGCCTGTGTAGTAAAAGGAGATGGAACCGGGCGGCGCATTTTAGCGGAGGAACTTACAGCAAAACCCAATTCTTGGACGCAATTCGCCGGCTGGTCGCCTGATGGAAAGAAGGCAATCATCGGGTCGCACTGGGAAAGCCCCGAAAATGCCGGCTGGGAGCGGGCGAACAAGACATTTCGCATGACCGAAGGCTGGCTTTCCGACGCTTGTCTGCTCGATATCGCCAGCGGCAAGATCGAAAATCTATCGGCGGTTGATCGCGTTAGCATCTACAACACCGGTCTCTTTTTTCTGCCCGATGGAAGCGGATATGGCTTCACGCCACTCATCAACGGAATTTCGAAGCCCTATGTCATGGACCTCGACGGGCGCAATAAACGTGATGTTTCCGCCAAGGGAGACGGATTTGCCTACGGCTATAGCGCCTCGCCGGACGGCAAGCGAATCAGTTATCACGAGAATTATCAGATTTACGTTTCGAATCTCGACGGAAGTCAGAAGCAGAAAATCGAGACAGGCAATTCCTTTAACTTCGGCCCAAGCTGGTCGCCCAATGGCGAGTGGCTGATGTTCGTCTCGGGCGAGCATTACAACTGCCATCCCTACGTCGTAAAGCGAAACGGAACCGGCCTCAAGAAACTGGCCGATCGGGGCGGCTATCGTGGCGTGATGGAAAGGCTGAAATACCCCGATTTTCACAGCGAAAGCAGCGATTTGCCGGTCTGGGCCCGCGACAGCAAGTCAATCTACTTCACCGCCAAAGTGGGCGAGGCCATCGAGCTCAATCGGGCCCAACTCGACGGGCGAATAGAGCAGCTCACGACTTCCAAACCCGGCGTGCGCCACTACCACCCGGCCGTTTCGCCAGATGGAAAATGGATTTTGTTCGGTTCCGATCGCAGCGGAGTCCAGCAGATTTACGTCGCCGCCTCGGATGGAAGCGGCGCCAACCCGATCACGAACGTCGCCGCCGATTCCGCCGCCATGCACGGTCACTGGCAGCCAACAGCAACGCCGTAGAGAGGCACAATTGGAGAGGAATGTCCACTATGTCGTCATGAAGTCCTTGATAGTGGAATGGCGCGCCACCAACCGCCACCGTCGCCATCGTCCTCGAGAGAGCGCCACCGTCGCCACCACCGCCACCAACTTATTTGACCGACAAACCGTCGATCCAAACCTGCAGCGGATCGCCTCCCCAAGAATCGACGCCGATCGTGAAGTAGTTGACGCTGGTCAGCTTGCCTTTGGCTTCACGGGTCCATAACTCATCGCCGGCGAGCGGCGCGGAAAGATGCGTCCACCCCTCACGGGCTTCAATGTAGGGCGGGCTGCCGAGTTGGTCCTTCTTGGGCGTGAGGCGGACGTAATTCTCTTCATTGTCATTGGGCGCTCAAACAAGGCCACCCTGGGGCGCTTGAAAGCCGGCCATTTTGAAAGCAGAAAATCGCGGCCTACGTCTTCTCAGCACGAAGTGCTGGGAGGAACGAATGTCCCGATTGCTCAAGATGGCGACCGTAGAACAGATCCTATCGTTACACGCCGGCGGTTATTCGCGCCGCCGGATCGCTAAAGCGCTGGGCGTGAGCCGCGATGCGGTGGCGCGATGCATAAAATCCGTACAACCTGGAAGAACGGCGACCGCCGAAACGCCGCCCGACCCGGTGGGCGCTTCAAACCAGGCCAGTGCGCCCACCGGGTCAGCGCCTCTTTTCGAGGTCCATTCCGAGTCGCCCAGCGAGGCCCAAGTCAGCGGCCCAGCGACGGTCCGGCGAGCTTCCGCCAGCGCCTGTGCGCTCTTCCATGACACGATCGTCGCCAAGCTGGAGCAAGGATTATCGGCCCAGCGAATCTACCAAGATCTGGTTACCGAACAGGGTTTCGCCGCCCGTTACTGGAGCGTACGGCGTTATGTGCTGCAGCTAGGCGCAGCGAGTCCCTTGCCCTTCCGCCGGATGGAATGCGGCCCAGGCGAAGAAGCTCAAGTC
>JBKJSI010000603.1:0-7198 GCA_046595915.1 Pirellulaceae bacterium | reverse complement strand
CTAGCTGATCCTTTGCGTCTTCTGTCATTCGGTCTGGCGTCCAGGGTGGATCGAGGACGATCTTTACTTCGACTTCGCCTACGCCTTCGACTTGACCTAAAACTTGCTTGCTATTGGCGATCATTTGCGGCCCGGCGGGGCACATTGGGCTCGTCATCGTCATGTCGATTTTGACGTTGATCTTTTCCTCGGTCGGAACGAGGTCGACGTTATAGATCAGCCCCAAGTCAACAATGTTGACGAAGAGTTCCGGGTCGATGACTTTTTTGAGTTCTTCGCGGATGAGATCTTCGGTGATGGTCATTGTGGTATTCCCTCGCTTACGCTTCGGGTTGTGATATTAAGTCTTAGTTGCGGAGGCGGATGAACACTTCGCCCGCTTCGACTTTGACGGCGTAGGCTTTGGTCGGTTCGGTCGCGGGCATCGTTAGTGGTGCGCCGCTGCGAATATCAAACTTCGCACCGTGCCGAGGACAGGCGATCGAATGATCATCGAGATCACCTTCGCCAAGCGGGCCGCCGTCGTGCGTGCAGAGGTCTTCGAGGCAGAAGAACTCACCGCCGACATGCATTAGCACGATGAGGCGTTCGTCGATCTCCAGCAGCACCTTGCCCGGATCAGGAATGTCTTTTGCGTTCGCGACTTTAATGAATTCGTTCAAGGGTTATTTTCACACGAAGACGCAGAGATTCAGAGAAAATGCGAATTCTAGGATTAGGCAATGTCGTGAACGCGGGTTGCGATGACTCGGGCGAGTGCGTCGCGAACGCTATCAATCGTGATTCGGTCGAAAATCTGTTGAAAGAACCCCGAGACGATCATGCGGATCGCCTCTTTGCGGGTGTAGCCACGGCACTGAGCGTAAAAGATGAGTTCTTCATCGACCTTGCCGGAGGTCGAGCCATGCGTGCAGCGCACGTCGTCGTGGTTAATCTCGAGACCGGGAATCGAATCGGCTCGTGCCGTTCTAGAAAGCAAGAGGTTATCGTTCCGCTGGTACCCATCGGTCTTCGAAGCGCCCTTGTCGACCTTGATCATGCCGCGCCAGACGGTGCGCGATTGATCTTGTAGCGCGGCCTTGTAGAGAAAGTCGCTCTTGCAGTGCGGGGCTTTGTGATGCTGGAGCGTGTGATACGAAAGGTGCTGCGAGCCTTCGGTAAAGAGTACGCCGTTGACCTGGGCATTCGCGCCCGGGCCCGTTAATGCCACGTGCTGATTCACCTTCGCGAGTCGCGAACCAATTGCCGCCAGCGTCCATTGCAAGTTCGCATCCTGTTCGACATTCGCCTGCTTGTGACCAAAGCACCAAACGCCCTTGCCCCAATCTTGAAGATTGACGTAGCGCAGGTTGCCGCCTTGCTTTACGAGGATCTCGGTGCCGCCGATGTGAAGGCCAGAATTTTGCTCGTCAACGCTGGCAGATTCAGAGAGGAGCGTCGCTGATGCGCCCTCTTCCAAAATCACCAGTGTGTGTGAAGCGCAAACTTGACCATCGCTCAGCGCCGTCGCCGCATAAAACGGCTTTTCAATCGTGACGCCGCGCGGCACATATAAAACGTGCCCGCAATTCCAAAACGCAGCATGCAGGGCCGAAAAGCGATCGATCTCAGGCGAGACCAAACGATTGAGATAGGGCTTCAGCAAGTCGCCATGCGACTGCACATACTGATCGAGGTCGCCAAACAAAACGCCCTTGGCGGCCAGCGCCGGATCGAGCGAAAAGGAGGCCGATTTGCCATCGAGATGGCTTGATGCGCCTGCGAATTCGACGCCCTCACTGAGATGGGGCTTCCAGGTCGCTGTGGTCACTGCTTCTGCGGCGGCGAGTTGGAACTTTTCAAGCTTGAAGAGCCGGATGTCGGTGCGAATCCATTCTTCGGCGTTGCGCGCCGGCCACTGCATTTGCGAAAAGGTCTTCCAGGCCTTCTCTCGCTGCGTGCGCAGCCACTGAGGCTCGATGCGCGATTCCAGAAAATCGGCGAAGCCCTGGTCGTTAAAAGTAAACGCAGGCGCGGACACAGCGCTCATGATCGTTATTCTCTATCTTATAAAATGCTGGAGTCCCGCCTTTAGGCGGAATGTGACCGTTAGACTAGTTTGAGCCCATCCCGCCTAAAGGCGGGACTCCAACTTCTAACCCACCGAACCTTCCATCTGAAGCTGAATCAGACGGTTCATTTCGACCGCGTATTCCATTGGCAATTCTTTGACGAGCGGCTCGATGAAGCCGTTGACGATCATCGTGCTCGCTTCGGATTCGGAAATGCCGCGGCTCATGAGATAAAAGAGCTGTTCTTCGCCAATGCGAGAAACGCTCGCCTCATGCCCCACCGAGACATCCTGCTCGGCGATTTCAATGTAGGGATAGGTATCGCTTTGGCTGCGATCATCGAGAATCAGCGCGTCGCAAACGACGTTGCACTTGCTGTGCGTGGCGCCCTTTTCGACTTTTACGAGTCCGCGATAGCTCGCTCGACCGCCATTCTTGGAAATCGATTTCGAAACGATGCGTCCGGTGGTATTCGGAGCACAGTGAACGAGTTTGGCCCCGGCATCTTGATGCTGGCCCTTGCTTGCGAAGGCGATGGAGAGAATCTCGCCGCGGGCGCCTGGCTCCATCATGTAGACGGCCGGGTACTTCATCGTCAGATGGCTGCCGAGGTTGCCGTCGACCCACTCCATCGTCGCGTCGCGATACGCCATCGCTCGCTTGGTGACAAGGTTGTAAATGTTGTTGGCCCAATTCTGAATCGTTGTGTAGCGACAACGCGAGTTGGCTTTGCAAATCACTTCGACAACCGCGGAGTGCAAGCTCTCGCTGGTATACATCGGGGCCGTGCAGCCTTCGACGTAATGCACCGAAGCGCCTTCATCGACGATGATCAGCGTTCGCTCAAACTGTCCCATGCTCTCCGCGTTGATGCGGAAATAAGCCTGCATCGGGAACTCGATCTTCACTCCCTTGGGGATGTAGGTAAGCGAACCGCCCGACCAAACGGCCGAGTTGAGCGCGGCGAACTTGTTGTCTTCTGGCGGAATGATCTTGCCGAAGTATTCCCGCAGCAGATCGCTATGTTCGCGAACGGCGGTGTCGGTGTCGGTGAAGATCACACCCTTTTTGGCGAGATCTTCTTTCAACGAGCCGTAGACCACTTCGCTCTCGAACTGAGCCTTCACACCTGAGAGGAACTTTCGTTCCGCTTCAGGAATGCCCAGCTTTTCGAAAGTGTCTTTGATCTCTTTGGGCACGTCGTCCCAAGTTTTGCCTTGGTGATCGGTCGGCTTAAGGTAGTAAAAAATGTCTTGAAAATTGATGTCGATCGCCCCGCCCCATTTGGGCATCGGCTTCGATTCAAAAATCTTCAGCGAGCGAAGGCGGAAGTCGCGCATCCAGCCCGGCTCATTCTTCATTTCCGAAATCTGCGCGACAATCTCCGCATCGACGCCCTTGCGTGCTTTGAAGAACGCGGTCGATTCGGTGCGGAAATCATACTTGTTGATTTCGCCGATCTCCGTGTTTGCGGAGAATTGATTCGCGGAGAATTCGTTCGGCGGAGTCAAAAGGTCTGCGGTAGCCATGATTCGTTGATTCTTATTGTAAGCGTTACTAGGAACGATGTGCGATAGAAGCCTTTAGGCGACTTCCGCAGGTTCCGGTGTTTCGACTTTGTTGTCGGCGGCCGCATCGGGGTACGTCTGACGAATCCGATCGTAGCCACGCGAGAATAGTTCTTGTGCGAGTTCCAAACCGCCCGTTTCGACGATTCGGCCGCCGAGCATCACGTGCGTGAAGTCAGGCGGATTGTGTTCGAGCAGTTTGTCGTGATGCGTGATGATGAGCAGGCCCATCTTCTCGCGACCAATTTCGGCGATGCTGGTGCTGGCCAGTCGCACGGCGTCGGCATCGAGGCCGCTATCGGTCTCATCGAGAATCGCGAACTTCGGCGCGAGCATTGCGAGCGTCAAAATCTCGGCTCGCTTCATCTCGCCGCCTGAGAAGCCATCGTTCACATAACGACGTGCAAACTCGGCATCCATTCGCAAGTGCTGCATCTTCGAGCGAAGCTCCTGACGGAACTCCTTCATCGAGATCAGCTCTTCGCCTTCTTTGCGATCCGGCTTGCGAATGTTCGTTGTGGCATGTCGCAGGAAGTCGGCCATTTTCACGCCCGGAATCGCAACCGGACGCTGAAACGCCATGAATAGCCCCGCCCGGGCGCGTTCATCAGCTTCCATCTCGAGCACGTCTTTGTCGTCGAGCGTGATGCTGCCTTCGGTCACCTCGTAATTGGGGTGTCCCATGATGGCGAGGCCCAGCGTGCTTTTGCCCGATCCGTTGGGCCCCATCAGCGCGTGCGTTTCCCCATGGCGAATCGTCAAATTCACGCCACGCAAAATCGGCTTTCCCTCAACCGACACATGTAAATTCTTGATCGTCAAAACGTGCGACATTTCGAAACTTCTCTCTCCTAATCCGACGCGTAAGCGAGGGATTGTGTTGTTCCCAATCCGGTGCGTCAGCGCGGCTCGAATCCTCGCTTACGCTTCGGGTTGGGATGGCATAGCTAACCGGTAATTTTTTGGTGATCGTAAACGGGTGTGTTTTCCGCCGGGGCTGAAACCCAACCGCTGTGATGCGGCACGGGCAACTCATCTTCTGTCTTTTCACCGAGCGTCAAATTGCTGGGAAAGAGACGGAATCGATCATCTGTGGATTTCTTAGAAATCTTGTGGCCGCGAATCTTGTCTTGAATGCGCATTAGGCCTTCCAACAGCGCTTCCGGGCGCGGCGGGCAGCCAGGCACATAGACATCGACGGGCACGACCAAGTCGACGCCCTTGCAAACGTGGTAGCCCCACTTGAAGTAAGGACCGCCGCCGACGGTGCAGGCGCCCATTGCGATCACAAATTTCGGATCGGGCATCATGTTGTAGAGACGGCGAACGCGGCTCGCCATTTTGTACGTGACGGTGCCAGCGACGATCATGAGATCGGCTTGTCGTGGCGTCGCGCGAAACGCGCCTGCGCCGAAGCGATCCATGTCGTAGCGGCTCGCGCCTGCGGCCATCATTTCGATCGCACAGCATGCTAGACCGAAGGTCATCGGCCAAATGCTCGCCTGACGGGCCCAGTTGATCGCCTGTTCCACGGTCGTGGTGATCAGGCTTTCTTCCATGCGCCCTTCGATCCAAGGCTGCGTCGGAGGAACCGGATTATTTAGCGTTGATGCGTTCATTGTTTGTGCCTCATGCGAGCGACTTTCGCCGCTTTTTGATCGTGTTAAGAGCGTGTTACCGCAAACTCGCCAGTTTACAAAACTCAGCTGAGTTCACTAGGTCGCAGTTCACTAGGTTACCGCCCTATCACGCATTCTCCCGTTTTGATTCATTCGATTCGGAACGGCTCGGCTGAAAACTGCAACAAGAGTCGCCATCCAAGCGGCAACTTTCGAGGTTCAGCTTTTCGCCAACCAGCTCGGAAAACAGCATCCGTTCCATCGCACAAATCGACTTATCCTTTTCCGCCAAATCGGGGTAAGGACAGGCGAGCGCGGTGAGAACCGGCAAACTGTCTTTCATTTCCACCACAAAGGGGATTTTTCGCCCCCCAAAGACCTCCGCGACCGCTTCCATTCGCTCGCCGGTCGAATTGCCAGAGATCTGCCCCTGGTATTGATGCGACAAACGACTGGAAACCCGCTGCAAAAGCCCTCGGCGAACCTGCGGATCTTGAATTTCCCGCAATTCTTCCCAAAGGACTGTAGCCAAGTCGGCAAAGTTATCGCCGGTTTGGCGACGGCCTTTGGCCGTCAGTTCGTATCGATGGACCGGTCGCCCGCGACTCGCCTTATGGGCTTTCCGCTCCACAAGTCCTTCCGCAGTAAGCCGTGAAAGCCGTTGCCGAACCGCCGTGGCGGTCACTTGCATCAGCTTTTCCAACTGCCCCACCGACAAGCCGCCATGCCGACGCAAAAGCGCGAGCAAAGCGTCATCCGAGGAAGTAAATTCCTCGGCGGAAGCCGTTTGCAGCAATTTCTGGGTTGGAATGGCGGTCATCAATGGAATCCTGTTGCTGCTATCAATGTATGCCTTTGAACCATTTTCGACAACTGGTTATGCGAAAAAGATGGTGGGTCTCCGAATTCACCATAAAGTGTTGACCAGCAAGGCTTTGGAGGATAGAACCTCACCCATCCTCTGCTAGCAGATCAAGAATTCAGAATTCCAAGGACCAAGGCATGCCGCTGGCGCAGTTTATTAAGTTTCGAAGTCTTTTCCTTTTGAGTGTCTTCGTTCTGTTGGCAAATGCGGGAATCGCAAGTGCTTTCGCTCAGGCGCAGCCCCCTGTTGCTCCGCGGATTGAGCTGCCCACCGATCAAGAAGTTGATGAACTTCTCTATAGCCTTCAGAAAGTCAAAGTTGCAGACCTGCCGCAACCTGAAGGTGGCGGACCTCACCCGCTCGTCGACACCATGACGAGCATGCTCTTGAGTCAGAGGGAAATTGAAAAGTACAAGAAGGAACATGAGGAAAAGCTACCTTCCAACGAAGAAGGCGAAAAACTGATCGCCAACTATCGCGACGGCTGGAATAACCCGCTCCGATATGAGACTTATTTCAATAAGTATTCATTGACTTCTGACGGGGCAGAAAACAGTTCTTGGGACGATGTTTCGACCGCGAAAAATGGTGTGCTATTTGACAAGGTCGATGGGTTCTTTGGGGAGTGGATTGTTACTCCAGTTGCAAATGTCATTTTCTTTGACATTTATCCTCGCCTTTTCGGAGCCCCAGATAAATCGATCTTACCTAAGCCAGAACTTCCCATCGTGGTGATCTGCCTGCTTGCAGTTGCCGCCTTTATGACCGTTCGAATGTCATTCATCAGCATTCGCGGTTTTTGGCACGCTATCCGGGTCACGATGGGCGCTTATGACGACAAGAGCCATGCCGGTGAAGTGTCGCATTTTCAAGCTCTTTCTTCGGCACTCTCGGCAACGGTCGGACTCGGCAATATTGCCGGCGTGGCGCTTGCGATTTCGCTGGGCGGCCCAGGCGCTGCTTTCTGGCTAATCGTTGCTGGTTTTCTCGGAATGAGCAGCAAGTTCGCCGAGTGCACTTTGGGGCAGATCTACCGGAAAGTTTCGCCCGATGGCGTCGTTTCCGGCGGGGCCATGCATTACTTGCCCGATGGAC
>JBKJSI010000749.1:0-12471 GCA_046595915.1 Pirellulaceae bacterium | reverse complement strand
CGCCATGTAGCAAATCGAGGGCATGCCCTTCCGCAAGCTCCGCATTGACGTCAAGAACGGCAATCTCGCGCACCGCCCCGCCGCACTGCAGCGCAAACGCCGCACAAGACCCAACCAACCCGCCGCCGCCGATGATGCTAACTTTCATGATGAATCGAACCGATTGAGAGGGGTGTTTTTGGGGGGAGTTTCACCACGAAGGCACTAAGACACAAAGGAAATGCAAGGGAATCAGTTATTCATCGAAGAGAATCTCGATATGCGCGTCCCGGAGGCTCTGCATGTATCTTCTTCGTGTCTTTGTGCCTTCGTGGTGAAATAGTCCTTTGTTGAAAATCCGATGTTTAGCTTGGCGACTTGCTCGAAGCCAGCGCCGCCAAAACCCGATCCGTAATCATCTGCACGAGCTGTTCCTGCGAACCGCCCGCAGCCGCAGGCGCGTCAGCCTTACCGGGCGCCATCGCTGGCGGCGCAGGAAACGCATGTCGCGAAACGCCGGTTTCCGCCCAGCTTTCGCGGAACACATCGTTCGCGCAAATGTCGCAATCTTTGTACTCGGCCGTGTTGCGCGGATCGGTGTAGCCCCACTTCTGCTTGAGATCGAGGAGCTCACGCTGCTTCGGCTCAGAGAAGTAATGCACCCGGCCCAGATCCTTGGCAAGCATCAAGATGCGGCAATACGCATCGAGAATTTCCGTCCACCAGTACGCCCGCTCGACATCCTCACCAAAGCTCACGGTTCCATGGTTCGCGAGAATCATGACATTGCACTTCTTCACGAAGGGCAGCACCGTCTCGGCAAAATCTTTTCCGCCAGGCGTTTCATACTTGGTAATGGGCACATCGCCCAAAAACACTTCGACCTCGGGAAGAACGCACTGCGGAATCGGCTCACGAGCCACCGCAAACGCCGTCGCATAAGGCGGATGGCAATGCACCACGCTCTTGATTTCAGGCCGCTCTTTGTAAATCTCCAGGTGCAAGAGCGCCTCGCTCGAACGCTTCTTGATTCCCGCAAGCTGCTTGCCCGTCATATCGATGAGGCAAATATCCTCCGGCTTGAGGAAGCCCTTGGAATGCAACGTCGGCGTGCAAAGCACTTCGTTGTCGCTGATGCGAACGGTAATGTTCCCATCATTCGCAGCCGCGAAGCCCTTGTTGTAAATCCGGCGACCGATCTCGCAGATGTCTTGTTTGATCTTATGTGGGTTGGCCATTTTAATTCTCTTTTCACCACAAAGGCACAAAGGGCACTAAGGGAAAATGCAAAAAGGGTTAGATTTGAATTTGATCTAGGATCGCCGCGATGTACGCGTCGACCGGTTTATCGTTAGGTCGAAAGGGCTGAGCCGCTTCGCCGCCTTCGCTGAGAGCGATCTTGTCGCCAATGCCGGCGCCTTGTTCGTCCCAAGCGACAATGGTGTCCGCTTTGCCGTGCGACCCCGCTTTGAGTTCGGCCAGCGTGAGCGGCGTGACCAGCTTCAGCGTGCCGCCGATGAAAGTCGGGTGGCAGCGTGACAGCGTGACGGTTCCGATGACTTCGGCAATACGCATCAGCGGCCTCCTTGCGCAAGTTGGCCGCGAGCAAAAGCGAGTGCGATCGTCGCTGCCTTCGACGCCGGCGTTTCGACCGTGTCGCAGATCAGCACATTGGGGCGAACCGCTTCGCAGCGCGTCACATACTCTGGCGAAATCGCCAGAATCGGCCGCAGCCCTTGAACTTGAGCCGCCGCCAACATCCACGCCGCCGAATTCTGGGTCGCGACCAGGGCGGGAAAGCCCTTCGCCGCCAACTCTGCAATCGCCAACAACTCGCGCGGGTCAGCGCCGGTCGTGAAAAGGCGATGCAAGTTGAATCTGCGTGATTCGAGCGACTGCGAAAGGCCCTTTTCGTAGGCCGCGCAGTTGTCGCTCACTAAAACAAGCGTTCCCAGCGCCGTCGCGGCAGTTTTGTCGCACGATCGATCGATCGCGATGCCAAGCCTACGCAGTTCATCGCGAGCCGAAGGAGTTACGACGCATCGAGTAGAAACTGCGAGCCGATTCTGCCCGCTGGTTAGTTTCAAAACGTCTTTGAGTGTCAGCACGGCCCCGGTGAATTGAGGGATTTGTGTACCACTGGCTATGCCAGTGCTTTTCGAGCCATGCTTGGAGTCAGCAGGCACTGGCAAAGCCAGTGGCACACGAGCAGGTTGCGGCTTGAGTTCGCCTGCCAACCGGCGCACGACCTCTTCAACGATGAATTTCATCGTCTCGGGCGATAGGTCGAATGGGCTCGCGGCGAGGGACATCTGTTTTTCGATTCGCTTACTTCGATGGGTTGGAAAGGTTCATTTCGTCGCAAATGCCAATCACCGTCCAACGGACAGGCGTCGCATCGGCCTTCAGCACTTCGCGGCAATAACGGCCGTCGCTCGTAATCATCACCCGTTCGCCGCGCCCGGCGCCAACGGCGTCGATTGCCAGCAGCGGCTCCCCGTCGGGCGACACGCCATCGATCAGCGTAGACTGAACGATCAGCAGCTTCTGCCCCGCCATCGAAGCGTGCTTCTGCGTGCTGGTCGCGGTTCCGACAACGAGAGCGATTTGCATGGGTTAGTGACTAGTGGTCAGTGATGAGTGGCTGGCAGTTACAACTACGACTTGGGTTTGCCGAGAATCCAAAGGTCGTCGATCATCGAACAGCGTCGTTCGCGGGTGAACGTGAGTGGCGTCGTGACGCCTTCGCCGGTCGGTCCCGCGATTGAGAACGAGAGATATCCTTCGCCGCCGAGTCCAAGTGCCGCCATGCACGGACCATTTTTCACATAGAGCGTCGTGTCCATTACGCGGCCCATGTAGGTCATGTGCCTGACGTTGTGCGAATGGATAATGCTCGTGTGGCGGAAGCCATGTTCGTAGTGTTTTGCTTTGGCAACGGCTTCTTCGAAGGTGCGGACCCGCACGAAGGGCAGGAAGGGCATCATCTGTTCGACGGGGACGAAAGGGTTGTTTTCATCGACTTCGCCGAAGACGAGTTCGCACTTGTCCGAAACCCTCTTGCCAGCGGCCTTAGCAAGTACCGCCGCGTCTTGGCCGAGATAATCCTTGCAAGGCGCGTCGTGCTTGTCGTCGCCGACTTTCACGATAGCAGCCTTGGTGAGCCGATCAACTTCGCCCGCGTTCAGGCGCACAGCGCCGGCTCGCTCCATCGCTTGCATGACTTTGTCAAACACGGAGTCGACAACAAAGACTTCTTTTTCCGCGATGCATAACAAATTGTTGTCGTACGACGCACCAATGATTATCGCCTGAGCCGCCCGATCGAAGTCGGCGGTCTCGTCGATCACGACCGGTGGATTACCCGGACCCGCCACAACGGCTTTTTTACCGCTTCGCAGCGCCGCGCGTGCCACCGCGGGGCCACCGGTCACGCAGATCATGTTGATCCCGCGATGAGCGAAAAGTGCATTGGCCGTGTCGAGCGTGGGCTCGGCAATAATCGAAATCAGGTTGTCGATGCCGACTTCCCGCTTGATCGCCTCATTAAAGCGACGAACGCCTTCGACGGCCACGCGTTTCCCACTCGGATGCGGATTGACGACAACCGCGTTGCCCGCCGCAATCATGCTGACGGCATTGCCCGTGATCGTTGGCAGTGAGTGCGTCACTGGAGTAATCGCCAGCACAACGCCAAACGGAGCGTGCTCAATCACAGCGAGGCCATGATCCCCCGAAAAGCACTCGCTTCGCATGAACTCAACGCCCGGCGTCTTTTCACCGAGCGTTTTGAGCTTTTCGATCTTGTGGACCAATCGCCCGATCTTCGTCTCATTCATCTCCATCGTGCCGAGTTCGACACACTGGCTCACCGAAATGCGGCGGATGATCTCGATGACCTTACGGCGATCTTCCATGCCGCGCTGCGATAGCTGTTCAAACGCATCGCGAGCGGCAGAAACGGCTTGGTCAACATCGGTGAAGACGCCGTGGCGGCCGCTAAAGCTCGAAGTAGCCACATTGCCGCCGCGAGTCACTTCCGCAAGCACTTGCGACACGACTTGGCGAATCAGATCTTCGTTCAGGGAGAGGTTCGACATGCGACTATCGCTCAGTTTGTGTTGGTGGGCGGTTTTAGGGTGTTAGACACTACGACCGCGAATAAACCTTCGTTGCATCGACGCGGACGTCGTCGACAATGCCCACGACCACCGTGTCGATTGGCATGTTTTTGGTCTCGGGAGTAAGTCGGGCGCTAGACCCCTGCGTGATCAGCACAAAATCGCCTTCGCCTGCGCCGAGCGAATCGACAGCGATGAAGGTGCGGCCCGTGGTTTCCAGCTTGTTGCGATCCTTGGCGTCTACGCGGTAAGGCTCGACGACGAGCAGCTTGTAGCCGACCATCGTGTCGACCTTCTGGGTCGCGACGACCGAACCGGTAACTTTGGCTACGAACATCGTGTACTCTCCTTAACCCGCGAGCAGTTCACGCGATTGTCTCGCGATGATCAGCTCTTCGTTGGTCGGAATGATCCAAATCTGCGTTTTGCTCTCCGCGGCCTGGAGCGAGGTTTCGCCCTTGGCGGATGCGTTTTTATTCATATCGAGCTTGATGCCGAGGCCTTCGAGGTCTGCACAAACGCCGCTGCGAATGCCGACGCCGTTTTCGCCGATGCCGCCGGTGAAGACGATCACATCCACGCCGCCCAGTTCGACCAAAAGGCCGCCCAGGTGTCGTCGGATCTCGCCAATGAAAACGTCGAGCGCGAGTTGCGCTTTCGCGTTGCCCTTGGCGGCCGCTTCCTCGAGGTCGCGAATGTCGCCGCTCACGCCGCTCAGTCCCAACAGGCCGCTTTTTTCGGCCAAGTGATCGAGCGCGGCTTCGAGCGACTTGCCCGTCGCTTTCATCACCAGCGGAAGTGCAAAGGGATCGAAATCGCCCACGCGATTGTTGTGAGGCAAACCCGTTTGCGGGCTCATCCCCATCGTCGTGGCGACGCTCTTTCCATCGCGAATGGCACACAGGCTATTCGAGCCGCCGAGGTGACACGAAATGATCCTCAGGTCGCTCCGCTTGAAGAGTTCCGCCGTGCGGGTCGCGATAAAGCGATGGCTCGCGCCGTGAAAACCCCATTTGCGAATCTGGTGCTGATCAGCCAAATCGAAGTCGATCGCATAATACTTATTGCGATCCGGCATCGTGGCGTGAAAGCCCGTCTCAAACGCGGCAACGAGCGGAATCTCCGGCAGTTTCTCCGCCAACAGTCGCATCGCTGCGATATAAGGCGGATTGTGGGCCGGGGCGACCGCGTTCATTTCGGACATGGCGGACAGGACATCAGCAGTCACTCGTTGGACACCGCTATAGCGGCCGCCATGCACGGCTTTGAAGCCGATGGCCGACACTTCGCTGGCATTCTTAAGGCAACCCGTCTCCGGGCGCGTCAATTCATCGAGACAGAGCCGCACCGCGACCGCATGATCGGGAACCGGCATCTCGCCTTCCCGTTTCTTGCCATTGATTTCCACGAACCACTTACTAGCCGCCGCGCCGATCCGTTCGACGCCCCCGCGCGCAAGCTGTCGTTCATCGGCCATATCAAATAGCCGGAACTTAAAGCTCGTCGAGCCGAGATTAGCCACCAAGATTTTCGCTGGCGCTGCCATGAGACTGTCATCCATCCTTAGCTTTGCTGGAGTACCGCCTTTAGGCGGAATGGAGTTGCACTTCCTTCCGCCTAAAGGCGGTACTCCAACGGACATGCCGCCGAGAACTAACCCAAGAACGCTTCCAAAAGCCCTTCGGCCGGACGTGCGATCACGTGGCTGCCGACGAGTTCGCCGCTTTGCGTGGCGGCTTGTGCGCCTGCATCGACGGCTGCGCGAACGCTGGCGACATCGCCTTGAACGATCGTGGTGACGTAAGCCCCGCCGATGCCGATTCGGCGCAGAATCTGAACATTGGCTGCCTTGGCCATCGCGTCCGTCGCTTCGACGAGACCGACCAAGCCTTTGGTTTCGAGTAAACCGATTGCGGTATTCATGAAGACACCTGAGAAAAATTTCGGGAGAGACAAGTTGTAGTGTGTGCCAATTCGTTGGAGTCCCGCCGTGAGGCGGAATCTTGCTGGAGTACCGCCTTTAGGCGGAAGGAAGTGCGAGAAGTTTCTCCTCACACCTGCCGCCTAAAGGCGGAACTCCAGCAATGAACTAGGCCTTGGCGGCGGGACGCTTGATTGCAACGGGCAGAACGATGCCGAGATCATCATGCGGGCGCGGAATGACCTGCACGCTGACGACTTCGCCAATGCGGCCCGCTGCGGCGGCGCCGGCGTCGGTCGCGGCTTTCACCGCGGCGACATCGCCCGTCACAAAGGCGGAAACGAGTCCGCTGCCCACTTTGTCCCAGCCCATGAACTGCACGTTCGCAGCCTTGAGCATCGCATCGGTCGCTTCAACCAGAGTAATGAAACCCTTGGTCTCGATCATGCCGAGCGCTTCCATGGTCTTTGCCATGTTGTTCTCCAAAAAAGGTTAAAGGAAGTTTGCGTTGACTATCACAACCCGAAGCGTAAGCGAGGTGCGCCTCGCTTATGCTTCGGGTTGTGATGGGTTAGTTAATGTTTCTTGCAAGCACAGTCATGATCCTGCTTCAAAAGCTCCACCTTCGTCGCCGAGTCGAGGAAACAAGCGTTCCCCTCATCGGTGTCGATGTGAACTTCGAGTTTGCTCGTCGCATCCGCCCGCACGAGGAGGTCTTCAAACGTCACCGTGCATTGCGGAGCTTCGATGCGGAGTTTCATGAAGTCTTTGGGTTTCACGCCATAGGCTTCGGCGTCCTTGAAACTCATGTGAACGTGCCGAGCAGCGCGGATCACGCCTTCGCTCAGTTCGACAACACCCTTGGGGCCGACGATCACGCAGCCGGGCGTTCCGCGGATGTCGCCGCTATGGCGAACCGGTGCATCAATGCCGAGCGAGATGGAATCGGTGAAGGCGAGCTCGACTTGGCTATAGTCACGAACGGGACCGAGGATACGCACGGTCGGCAGCATGCGGCGTTTGGGGCCGACGATCATTACCGTCTCTTCGGCGGCAAAAAAACCATCCTGGTAGAGGTTCTTCATCGGCGTGAGTTGATGGCCAGGGCCGAACAGAATCTCGACATGCTCTTGCGAAAGATGGCAGTGACGCGCGGAGATGCTGACGACCAGTTTCGATTTGCCGGAGTCGGCCTGTGAAGTGCTCGACGAGGGAGTTGCGGCTGCTGGCGCCGCAGCGGGAGATTGATTCGTCACAATCTGGCGGACGATGCGTTCAATTACCGCGCGATCGAGCATGGATGCGTTCATTCTTGGGTCTCCGCCGCTGTATTTTCAGTTTCGGATGCGGCGCCACTGGTGAGTGGTGGCGCGATGTGGACTTTCACTTCCGCCGACGCGGCTCGGTCGAGCCACTGGGGGGCGACTTCTGAATCGACGACGAGCGAATGGGCATCTTGCCAGTCGCAGAGCAGGGCGAGGCTGGTGTGCCCAAATTTCGTACTGTCGGCGACGAACATCACGTGCTCGGCGCACCGCATCATCGCCCGCTCGGTTTCGACGAGGAGCAAGTTGCTGTTGTAGAAGCCGCGTTCGTTGATTCCCGCAACGCTCAGCACCGCCCGGCGAACGTTGAGGTGCGAGAGCATTTCGTTGGCGTGAGGGCCGACGCAGACGCCGGTCCTCGTGTGGACAAACCCGCCAACGAAAACCAGATCGGCCGATTCACTCGACGTGAAAAGATTCGCCACCGGCAAAGAATTCGTAACCACTTGGATCGGGCGTTTCACCAAGAGTCGGGCGATCTCATAAGCCGTGCTGCCGCCGTCGAGCAAAACCGTTTCGCCATCGGCGATCAGTTGCGAGGCGAGCTGAGCGATCTGACGCTTCTTTTCCCACTGGGCCGTTTGCCGCTGGTCGAAGTGGGGGAGCTTGGGTGATGCGCCTGTGTAGAAGACGCCGCCGTGGGTTCGTTGGGCTTCACCCTGCTGTTCTAGGAATCCGAGATCGCGGCGGACGGTCGATTCGGAGACGCGCAGCTCGCCAGCCAGCTCGGGCAGGGACGCAAATCCCTTTCTCCGAACGACTTCGAGCAATCTCGTGCGTCTCTGATCAACCAACATTGACGCCGCCTCGCGCGATGTGGATGGATATTTGCGGAATCCAGGTAAAGCTTGCAGGCAAGTATGGCGTGCGATTGAAAGAAATCAATCACGAGCGAGGCAAATATCTTCCAATTCGTGACTGGAAGTTGGCTGTATGGCGAGAGAATTCGCGCAAGGTCGTGCTAGCAGAGCACTTGCGACGTGCCGGTTGCGACGGATAGAGAAAGGTCGCGGTTTAGAAAAACTCGGCTGTCTGCGGAAGATAGTTGTGCGAAATCTGTTCGCCGACATTCAACCGAAAGAACCGGTCAATCCGGAAGTCCTGAATTTCTATGAGAAGTCCTGAATTTCTATGAGGTTGTGGCTATTCGGAGTTGGTGGCAAAGTTGCTTTTCGACCCAGGAAAAGCAGCACCGTGAGCTTGCCACCGCTGCCACCATTGCCACCAACTCTGCCAGCTAGATCGCGTCAAGCGAATCGAGCCAGCGGAAGAGTTCGGGGGAGGCGACGGGGACGGGTTTATCACCTCGGACAGGAAGGGCGGGGACGATGGTGGGGAAACCTTCGGTGCGGAGGGCTGTTGTCAGCTTGGCGAGCGGGCCGGGGTCGCGGGTGAGGAAGAGAAAACGTTGGCGGAATTCGGGGACGTTTTCGGGTGGTCGCAGGGTGGAGGGGAGTTCGGCGTCGATGAAGGCGACTCCGCGAATGAGGTCACGGCGGCGGGAGGTTTGCAACGCGAGGATCGCGCCTTGACGTTCGGCGACGATGGCGACTCGTTCCCGATCGATGGGATATTGGGCGAGCGCTGCTTCCATGGCTTTGTGGATCGAGCGCATTTCGCTGGGTAGCCATTTGGTTGCGTCGGCGGGGCGCGGTGAGAGGATGACGACGCCAGCAGGCGGCGCGGTCGGTCCCCAGGTCGCCTCCATCTTTTCTGCGTTCATGCTGGCGGGCGCGCCGAGATGAACGAGCAGACCAAATCCCTCGGCGGGCGGCGCGGAAGCGGGGATGAGCAAGTCACAGGTCGCGCGCTCTTCGGCGAGAGCGAGGGTTTGCTTGCCGGTTTTTTCGAGCGGCTTTGCATCCTTGGCTGGCGCGCGGAGCGGCGCTTCGTTGACGTCTAACTGTTCGACGCCTGTGAGTGGGGCCAAGGTAATGGGGCGCTCTAGTTTCTCTGTGCCGCGCTGGAGCACTAGCGGAATGTTCTCGCCCGGCTGGAGCGTTGTGAGCTTGGCAAGTAATTCCGCGCGAGTTGCGACTGCGGTTCCCGCGACCGTTGTAATCACATCTTTCGGGCGAAGGCGTGCTTCGTCGGCGGGGCCGCCGCTGAGGATGGAGCGAATGATTAATGGTCCCGCGATGCGCTCTAGCGATAAGCCGAGTGAGGCGTGTTGATAGGGGGCGAGTTTGTCGACGAGTGTGGGTTTGAGGTCGACTTCTTTGCCGCCGCGTTTGATTTTCACGAGCGGCGTTGCCCCTGCATCGAGAACACCCATCGCATCGGAAAAAGCCGCGTGGTAAGGAACGACTTTGCCATCGACCGCGAGGATTTGATCATTCACTTGAAAGCCCGCTTTGGAGGCGGGCGAGTTGGGCCGCACCGTTCCGACGATGGCGGGCTCGGCGTAACGATCGGTCGATTTGATTCCGATGCCGAGAATGCCGGCATAGACATCTTTGCCCTGGCGAAGCGTTTCGACGCGGGCGAGCAGGTCTTCGAGCGGAATCGCGAAGCCAACGCCGGTGTCGTACCACTCGAGGCCAGCGACTTCACTTTGCGACTGGGGGGAGAGGGGCACGACGACGCCCATGACTCGGCCCGCGAGGTCAACGAGTGGTCCGCCGTAATTGGCCGGGGAAACGCGGGCGTCGGTCTGCAATGCGCGGCCATTGATGCGGCCCTGGGCGCTGAGGATGCCCGCGGAGATTCGGTGGCCGATCTTGCCTTGGGCGACGCCGACTGCGATTGCTGTTTGGCCGATTTGCAGCTCTTCTTTTTTTGCGAGCTTGGGGGGAACGAGCTTTTCATCGGTATCGACTCTGAGCAGCACGAGCATGCGGGCGTGGTCGCGGGCGACGATCGTTGCGCCGGCGCGCTTGCCGCTAGGGAGCGTGACGAGAATCGCTTCGGGCTTGCTGAGGAAATTGAAGACGCTGGAGATGACATAGCCATCTTCGGCGACGACGAGCCCGGCGGTGGGGCCGGTTCCGAGTAGCAGTTGGCCCTCGCCTTGGCCCGATTTGACGGTGGCGGTTTCGAGGCCGCCGACGGTGTCGATGGTGACAATCGAGGGAGCCGCAGTTGCGACGGCGGATCGGACGGCGTTTTCGAAGAGTTCTTCGGGGGAGTCTTGGGCGGGTGCGAAAGACGTTGAAAGCAAGAAAAGTAGCGAGAAGATGGCGATTGGAAGTTTGCGCGATAGGTGGATCAGGTTATTCCAACACGAAGCGTTAGCGCGGGGCGACTCGTTTACGCTTCGGGTTGGGATGGATAACACTAGTTTGGAACTTGATTGGCGGGATGCGTTATTCATCAATCACCAGTTCCACTTCGAGCAGTTTTCCGACGCGCTGGAGGGTTAGTTTCACTCGATCTCGGCGGTCGATTTTTAGCATTTCTTCTTCGACGGCTTTGCGGGATGAAGAGAGTTGACCGTTGACGAAAAGGATCAGGTCATCGGCAAGGACGCCTGCCTTGGCGGCGGACGATTTGGGGATGACACGATCGATGAAAGGGGGCGTGCGGGCGACGACATTGGGGGCGAGGACGATGCCGGCTGCTTCCAAGTCGAAGGGGTTTTTCGGCAGCTTCTTCTCGGCGGTTTCGCGGGGGCGGGCTTTGCCGGAGATCAAGTCATCGACTACTGGCGCGAGCGCGGAGGCGGGAAGCGCATAGTTGGCCCAGGTGTTGTCGGTGTTGTTACGAGTTTCTTTGCCGATCATGCCAATGAGTTGGCCCCGGCGATCGATGACGGGGCCGCCTTGCGCGCCCGGGTTGCTGGTGACGGTGTCGAAGTAAAGGACGTCGCCTTCGTAGTTGACGAGTCCACCGCCGCGACGCGTTGAGAGGGGGCCAATCGAAGCAATGCGGCTCTTCACGACGCTCACAGCTTCGTTGCCGGTCGCGATGCCATACAGATTGATGAAGGAGAGGGCGCGATCGCCGGGCTTGGGCTTGGTGTTGCCTTGGAGCGTGAACGCGGGGAGATCTTCGCCTTCGATTTTCAGCAGGGCGGCGTCGAACTTGGGGTCGGCGGAAAGGAGTTGGGCTTTAAATTTGCGGCCATCGAGGAGGACGACGTTCAAGTCTTCCGCATCGAGGACGTAACTCCAGATAGTGAGGATGTGGCCCTGAGGAGAAATAAGAGAGCCGGTTTGAAATGCTTCTAGACCGCGTAGGCCGCCAGCGCCGTAGATTTTGACGACCTTGGGCTGGGTTTTGGCGACGATGGTGGCAAGGTCGTCTTCTTGAGCTTGTGCTGAGCCGATTATTAGTGAGAGTGCCAACAATGTGGTGAGGATAAGAGTGTTTCGGGCACTGCCAACGAGATTTATTTGGGTGGTGGGCCGGGGTTGCAGTTCGCACTGCTGGGCAAGCCAGCAGTGGCACCCCAGTTGGTTTGTGGTGATGATTGCGAAGAACCGTCTCACGGGGCCGCCTCCATTTTCATTGAGGACAGCTTGATATCGGCGAAGATGCGGCCGGCTTGGCTGGCGACGATGCGATTGAGGGCGCCATCTTCGGCGTAGAAGAAAGCGACTTCGCCGGGGTCTTCGTCAGGCGAGATCCAGAGTTCTAAGCCGACGAGCGTTCCCGTGGCGGGATCGGCGAAGATGCGGAGTTCTTCATCTTTGCTGATCGCGACGAGCACATCGCAGAGCTCCGTGGCTGCCGGCCAAGGGGCGGTTCCCCAATATTCAATCGAACCATATTTTCCAACTCCGGCAACAAAGATCTTGCGCCAGAGGTGAAGTGCGGGGAGTAAGCCGCCGCTGTCGCGAGGCAAGAGTTGCGTGGAGATGACCGATTCGGCGTCGAAGGTGTGCTTGCGACCGGCAAATTCGAGGGCGGAGCTTTTATCGCCCAGTTCGGCTTTGAACTTCCCTTTGTCAGTCTCGCCTTCGAGGCGCCAGACGTCTGACGGGCTCGTTACTTGCATTCGCTTGGTGAGGGCGGTCAGCACTCGGTCGCGCTCAAGTTCATTGAAATAATAGTTGGCGAAGCCGCGTTTTTTCTTAAAGAGCTTTTGGTAGTCCTTGGGAATATCGCGTTTCGTCGAGGGTGAGCCGGCCGGGCCTTGGGGCGCGTTCGATTCTTTTTCGACGATGTCTTCGAGTTCGCCATC
>JBKJSI010000744.1:0-4329 GCA_046595915.1 Pirellulaceae bacterium | reverse complement strand
ACGACCGCTCCCCCTGCGGCACCGGCCTATCCGCCAAAATCGCCTGCCTCGCCGCCGATGGCCAACTTGCCGAGGGGGACCGCTGGATTCAAGAGAGCATCCTCGGCAGCACCTTCACCGCCAGCTACCGACTCGCCGGCGAACAAATCATCCCCACGATCCGCGGCCGAGCCTTCGTAACGGCCCAAGCCACGCTCCTCATGGAAGAAAACGACCCCTTTTGCTGGGGAATTGGTTAACAAACTCGCGATTGACCAAGGCACATTCGCGTTTTATCGCCACTTTTGTTGATACCTAAGACGTCCGCGCTTGCTCTAATAGCTTAGGCTCAAGTAGGCTAGAGACGACGGTTTCCGCCCTTTTGGCGAGGATTTTTCAATGCGACAACACATGCCCCCCATGCGCAATGGATTGGCGCCGCTCGGCTTGGCGGTCGCACTGGTCTTTGGGGCATTTCAGAGCAGTGCATTGGCTCGCGGTGACGATGGCCGGCAGGAACCCGATCCAAAAGCGTTGATCGCGGAATTGGCCTCGCCCGAGTTTGAGGCGCGGCGGCTTGCGCAAGAGCAGTTGCAGGCGATGGGTCTCGGCGCTTTTGATGCGCTGCTAGATGCGCAGTTTCATCCCGATGTGGAAGTTGCGCATCGCTCGCGTTTCATCTTACGAAGCATGTCGATCGAGTGGGTCAAGGAAAGCGACCCCAAAGATGTTAAACAGATCCTGCGCAACTATGGCAAATCCGATCCGATCGACCGCCGCCCGCAAATTGAGTCGATCGCCCAGTTAGAAGATCAACGGGGAGTCGCCGCGCTTTGCCGACTCTCGAATTATGAATTCGACCCGATCCTCTCCAAATTCGCGGCGCTGCAAATCATGCAGCTGGATCTCAGCGAATCACCCAACGCGCGCGAGCAGCTGATCCGCGCGATTGATGTTCACGCCCGACCGAGTCAGCGGCCCGCGTCGAAGTGGCTGAAGGAGTATTCACATTATCTCGCCGCGCCAACCGAATCCCTTCCCCAGTGGAAGCGAATCGTGGAGGAGGAACGACAACAACTCCAAGAAGACTCACCCAATACGTCGCGCGAAATGACAGGGATGCTTTGTCTTTGGTACGCCGATGCGCTTCGCAGCCAGGCGCAAAAAGAGGAGTCGCTAGCGGCAATGCGGCAATCGCTCGACTACATCGAGCCGAATGAAATGCAGGTGCGCGACGCCGCCATTGGGCTCATCGCCCGCGAAGGCTACGAGGTGGTGGATGAACTCGCGACCCGTTTCGCCGAGATCTTCGCGAAGGATCCTTATCTTTGCTATTTGCATGCGGAGGCGCTGAAGTCGCGGCCACGCTCGGCGGGCGAAGCCGCGCCGCTGGAGCAAATAGACAAACTCGTGGCGCGGGCATCGGAACTCGCGGGTGATGATTACCTCCTCCACAAGTTACTTGCGGTTTTTCTCGTGCAGCGAGGACAGTTTGATTGGTTCGAAAAGGAAACGCGTGTGGTGCTGAAGGCCACGGATGTGCTAGACGACGATAATATCGAAGCCCGAAGTGACCTTGTCGAAATCTTGAGCGAGTTAGAGCGTTACGACGACGCGGCGGAAGTACTCAAGCCCTATATCGATGAACTGGCAAACGCTGGGGTTCGCGATCCCGGCCCGGTCGCAGCAAGGCTACATCACCTTCAGGCGCGTTCGGCCGCACAAAAGCGGTTGTTCGACCTGCAAAAGAGCCATCTTAAAGCGGCGGTCGAAGCGGATCTGGATAACTCCGACGTGATCATTGATATGTACCGTGCGGAGGAGGCCGATACTCAATGGAAGGATTTGACTCAATCTTATATCAATGCGGCGATCAAAAACTCAGAGACCAAATTGAAAGAAATCGAAGCGGATGCGGCGAATGGGCAGGCGATTGATGTCTTCGAATATGGGCCTAAAAAGCGAATCGCGATCGAGTACAACCAATATGCCTGGCTCATCGCCAATACCACGGGTGACCTCGACAAGGCGATCAACCGCAGCCGCCAATCACTCGAACTCTATCCGCGTCGCAATCACTCGACGTTCCAAGATACTTTGGCTCGGTGCTACTTCGCCAAGGGTGATTTTCAGAATGCGGTGAAGTACCAACGGAAAGCGGTCAAGCAAGAGCCATTTCGTCCCGCGATGAAACGCCAATTAGCGTTATTCGAAAACGCCCTTAAGAATGCTCCTGCCCCGACGAAAGAAAAGAAGTAGTCCTCTCACTTCCATTGACGCGCACCATGTCGATCACCATCGAACAGCCTACTTTGCCCATGACAGCGCACGCTCGCGAGCCAGCGAGGCCGGAAGGGGCGCAAATTGAGGCGACGCCTATTGAACATCCGCCGTTCACGATCTCCAAACGCACACACTTGATGATTCTGATCGGGTGCGCGATTGTGGTTGGGCTCGCGATGAGTATGTCGATTGGAGATGGGCGGGAGAAAGTTTCGCTGCCGGGAATGACTTCGCCGATGCCCGAGTTGTGCCATCTCAAGCGGACGTTTCACATTCCTTGCCCTGGTTGCGGGTTGACGCGATCTTTTATCTCGATGGGGCATTTTGACATCTACGCCGCCGCAAGTTTTAATGTCGTTGGGATTCCGCTTTTCTTGCTTACGCTGGCGCAAATCCCCTATCGAGCTTATTGGCTATTTCGGCGAGATCGCAAGGCGATGTCTTTTGTGAGTTTGCGGGTCGAAGGCGCGCTGATGATTGGCCTGTCGCTGTTGCTTGTCGTTCAGTGGCTAGTGCGAATGGCCCTTTGACCGTTTCGTGGTGATTTCCCGGCTTGAGCAACCGAAATGCCAACGCGATTTCAGCCGACTTCAGCTCCGCGCAGCGCTATCGACCGATGCTGCTCGTGCTCGTTGGCCTCGCCGCTGGCATCTGGCTGGATGACTCGCTGCGGCCCACTTTTGCGGTCTGGATTGGCGTCGCGCTGAGTTTTGCCGTGACGTGGCTGGTGCTTTGGCGGAGCCGTTTCGCCGTTGCGGCGCTCGCACTCTTGGCGATGGTGCTTTCGATTGGGGGGCTTCGCAATCAAGTCGATCGCGTCGAGGTCGCGGCAAATGACTTGGGGCGATTTGCTCCGAGTTCGCCGGCGCCGATCGCGCTTGAGGCAGTCGCGCTGACGGGTGCGCGGATCACTTATCCGCCCGAGTCGACGCCGCTTGATTTTATGCCGCAGCGCCCGCAGACGCATGTGCTGGTTTCGGTGCGGCGAGTGCGCGATGGGCAGGAGTGGCGGGACGCTTCGGGAAAAACCTGGTTGCGGGTGATTGGCAAGATCGAAGAGATCGGCGCGGGCGACTCGCTGCGAATTTTTGGCGAGTATTCGCGGGTCGATTCCCGAGGAAATCCGGGCGAGCCGGATCGGTCGCGGCAAATGCGGCTTGATGGCGTGCGGTTTTTTCTGCGGAGCGAATCGACTTCGCAGGTGCAAATCATTGAGCGCGGTTCGCCTTATTCGAACGCGCGGTGGATTGGGTTTCAGCGGCAGGTGTGGATCGCGAAACTCCATCGGGCGCTGGGTGAGAAGCAGGGAAGCTTAGCGGCGGCGATTTTGCTTGGGGCGCGGGAGCAGCTTGATCGTCCGAGGCTGGATGCGTTTCTGCTGGTGGGTATGTCGCATGTGCTGGTGGTTTCCGGCGCGAATGTGGCGATCTTGGCGGGAGTGCTACTGTGGTTGCAGCGTGTGCTGGGGTTGCCGCGGGCGGTCACGCTGGGTGGGATTGGCGTGTTTGTCATCTGGTTTGCGCTGCTGGCGGATGCGGACGCTCCGGTCGCGCGGGCGGCGGCGGCGATGCTCGTGCTGCTGGTCGCGCAGTTTGCTTCGCGGCGAGTGGACTCGGTGCAAGTTTGGTCTGCGGCGGGCGTCGCGGTGTTGCTGCTTCATCCGGCTTTTCTGTTCTCGCTCGGTGCGCAGCTATCGTTTCTGTCGGTGGCGACGCTAATTCAGGCGGCGGGTTCGCATGAGCCGCCGCGACGTGTGACGGATCCGTTGGAGCGGCTTCTTTTTCGCAGTCGCTCGTTTGCCTCGAGGTGGATGTTTCGCGTCGGCGAAATGCTCTGGGAGGCGCTGCGGACGAGTGTTTGGGTTTGGCTTACGACGACGCCGCTGCTTTGGAGTTACTTCGGGTTTCTGCAGTGGGGCCCGATCGTACTCAATCCGCTGTTGGCGTTGCCTTTTGTCGCGACACTTTACTCGGGCATGCTTTTTTTGGTGACCGATGGGATCGTGCCGGGAATTGCGCCGCTGATGGGGGAAGTTTGCCGGTGGAGCCTGGACGCGATGGACTGGCT
>JBKJSI010000678.1:0-8113 GCA_046595915.1 Pirellulaceae bacterium | reverse complement strand
CAACTATTGAGACCTGGCCATCTTGGCCATGTTGCAAAAACAAGCCCATTTCCACCTCTCCCCAATTTGGCGGTTGCTTTCCGCCAAATTGGGGAGAGGTGGAAATGGGCTTGTTTTTGCAACATGGCCAAGATGGCCAGGTCTCAATAGTTGTTTGAACGACATTTGGATTAACTCCATTTGAATATGCGCGGAGTGTCCGGCTGTCTTTCATAGTAGGGGGTGGGTGGCGCCATTTGGGGGAGATTTTTTTAGGAATTTTTTTTCAACGCAGAGCGCGTTCGGCTGCGGATGGTCAATCGAGGTTCTAGAGCTGGGGGTAGATTGCGAAGGTGTTTTGTTTGACGGTTGAGGTGGTTGGCGCCATCTGTCCCCAGCCACACAGACCTGTCGCCGCAGTACTAACCTCGGATTGATGCTTCTTGTGTAGCCCAGGTTGTTGAGTACAACCTGGGCTACGCAAGTAGCGACACTACGGCACATAGCCATAGCAGCATGCCGAAGTAGTGGGACCAATGCTGAGCGTGGTTCTCGCGTCGATCAAGAATGAAACTGCGGCATATTATTGTTCCAGCGATCACCATTGAAATTGGCGAACAAGTACACACCTCCGCGAGTGCATGCGAGCCAACTACTATGCGCCATGATCGTTGATTCATCCAACGCAATCCAATGCCATAAATACTGAGTTGCGGCAGAATTAGTATGGCAGCGCGAACGTTATTGGAGGCTGAATTGAGATAAGAGGACGACAACAGGATAGTTACAGACAATAAAGCCACCAGTTCGCCGAGTGTCAAAACAACAGCAAGCTTCGCACCTGGCGCAAGCCGTGAAATTGACTTTCCGTCGTATCGAAGTACTAGGAGCCATATTACGAACGCGCCTCCGCCGCCTAAAACAACGGATTTGGCAATGTCGTCAGCATACGACAACAATTGTAACGGCTCGTTCAAGGGTGGTTGAGTGTCGTCCGAGAATCTAATCGCCAGTGCAATTGACACTCCGGTTAGGAACATTATTAAGTGACGAATTCCTAGTGATGGAAGTGTGTGTGAAGAGTGTGCGGTGTCGTCGTTGCTTGGTGAACTGTTCATCGGTGTGGTCACGTGTACTCGCACTTCTACACTGGCATAGCCAGTGCCACTCTTACTGAGCCATTGTGTTGACAGTGCCACCTCGCCGAAGAACTCGGCGTCGCCGAGCAGCGTAACCTGCTCCTCGTATTGAGAGTTTTAGTGAAGTGGAGTTGCGAGTGGGTTAAGGCGACTTTTGTTTGAGTGGCTTTCGATCCCACTCGCGTTGCATTGCGGGAAGGTCGATCCCGTGCTTCTGCAAATGGTCACTCATCGAGCCAAATCGATAATGTTCTCGCTTCGCATTGGGATATTCGAGCATTAACTGGTCGATTTCCACATCCGATCGATAGATGTTGATCGATAAGTGGCTCGTCCGGCTTCGAAGCAGCGTGATGAGATCTTCGTCCGGTATGTCACCAGGCAAATTAAAGACGGTGACGTTGATCATTTTTTTGAGAATCGCAACTGCTTCGTTTGGTGACTTCAATTTGTGAATAGTGACGCTGGTAATCGCGGGATTGTCGAGCAATAGCGCGAGGTCCTTAGTCGTCATCTCACTGTTGGCGACGATTTCGCCGGAAATACTGATGACCGGGACGCCGCCAACGCTTGGAGCTTTGCCACTGCCTCGTCGAAGCGTCTGAAATGATCTAAGCGCAACGGTCGCATCAAAATCGCATTGCAAAAGCGAGATGGTTTTGAGTCCTTTTCGCTGACCGAGTTGCTTGAGTGTTTCCTCACTTAGCTGCATACGTTTAAGCGTGATGTACTCACAAGGCGGTAGGATACTTGCATCCAAACTCATTGCCGCAAGTTGCGCAGGGTCAGATCTGCCATAGGGTGAACCTTGATTGAGAAGTGTCTTCAAGGCCGCGTTTTCCAAATAGAGATGTTCATAAGTTCTCCCCTGTAGTGCAACTTCCAGTTGGCGGGGCGTACAATCGTTCAAATTGAGCGCTAGATCCCGAACCCCCAAGCTCGGCTCGACCGCCAAGAGTTTGGCGGCGTCTATCGGTACTCCGCTCAGATCAAGCGACCGCAATTTCGTAAACTGGCTAATGTTTGCGAGCCCCGCAGACGTGTAGGTGCCATCTCGAATCGTGAGCGAGCGAAACGGACCGAGTTTCGTCAATTCCACGAGAGTCGCGTCGGTAAGTGCTGGTGAGGCGAGGTCAATTGAACGAATCTCTTTTAAGGTCTGAAGCAATCTCAGTTCGCTCGGTCTAAGGTCATTACGACTCATCGTCACTTCGACGCTATCGCCAGCGTAGGCATCGTTATCGATCCAATCTTGAACAAAACTCTCCCATTGCGACGCGCCAACTTCAGTGCGAATTCGCCGAACATCGATGCCGCTCGCTTGAAGCTTGGCCATCGCACTGCGATACGAACTGGCCTTAAATTTGATCGCGCCAACGATCCCCAAAGCGGGGCAAATCAAGGTAACTAGAATCAAAAACGTCCGCATCGAGAACTGCGGCCGCCGAAGCCAACTGAATAGTGCTTTCAAGGAAGTAGATATCACAACCGATCTCCACAACGGTAAGGCCAACATCGGCTAGTGAATCGGCCATGTCAATGACCACGAAGTCCGACAAATTGAACCGATACCTCGTTGATGCCAATTACTGGATCAATCAAGTGGGGCGAGTCAAAGTAATCAGGCCTTCTGGCGCTAATTGACCTCGAGGATTGCTCGGCGATAGGTGGTTAGGGGTGGGGCGCCGTTGTCGCGGATGGTCAGAATTAGGTGAAGCTCTTTTCCTTTGGCGTCGGCGGGGATTTCTAAGCTGACTTTGGCTTTGTTTGCATCGTGTAGCGGGATTTTGCTCGGATAGGTTCCGGCTTCTTTGTAGATTTGCCAATGGAACTCGATTTGGTTTTGGTCGGGGTCGGTTGATTTGGAGGCGTCGAGCTGAGCGGTTGCGCCTGCGGAAATGGTGCGGCGTAAGATCGTTTTGGAAGTATCCGTATCGATGGTTGCGACCGGAGCGTGGTTGGCGTTTTCGAAGTCATTTACGCACCAATCGAGTCGTGCGCGGAAATCGTTTTGGAGGTCGGCGGCCCAGCGGTTGAGTGTTTGGTCTCGATGCGTTTTTTCGTCGAGTTCGTCGGCGAGGTTGGCCCAGTAGTAATTTGCATTTTCCGGGCGGCCTTCGCGGAGACCGAAGCGCCCGGCCCAGCTTCCCCAGGTTGGTTGTTGTGGATCGTTCATGCCGGTGGGAATTAGATAGAGAAACATGAGCGAATCGCCTTCCTTTTGGCGAATGTTGGTGTTGGTCGGGTAGAGCGCGCCGAGGGGGCCGTGGTCTTTAAGTACATCGCGCTGGAGGTCGAAGCCGCCTGCGGTTGCGGTTATGGGACCGAAGCGGTGATACCAGGCTTTGCCATCGACCTTGGGGTGGCCGGGCTGAATCCAGAGTCGCCAGGGCGGCTTGATATCGGTGGTGTGAGGGCCGAATTGGTCGTCGGAGCAGAGCAGGAACTTGTTTTTGAATTTGGCGTAACCTTCGGGTCCGCGCTCGGAGCGGATTCTGTCAAGCGCCCGTCTTAGGTTGCTGGGATCGCTGCCATGATCGGTTCCCCAATTTTGAAACCAGATGGGGCGTGGATCATCGCGATCGGCGGCGGCGATGATGAGATTGACGGCGTCTTCGCTGTTGGCGCAGCCATTTACGGTTTTCTCGTTTAACAACTCCGGCTTCGGGTAACTTTTCGAATGCTGGATAAGCTTCGGATAGACGGCTTCGTATGCCTTGAGGTGTTGACGGACGATTCCGAGGCCCGTGCGCTCGCGATTGCGATTTTCTCCTTCGCGGGCGGTGGGGCGATTGGCGATGATGCCTTCGATCGCCCACTCGTTGGCATAGAGAAGGAATCGCACGAGCGATTGTTCGTCATCGGGATCACCGCCGGCGTCGGTTTCGATGATGACGCGGAGAGGTTCTTGAGAGAGTGCGGGGGCAAATTCTGTTAGCGAGGCCGATAGCGCCATAATGAACAGGAGTTGGCGATGTAATGGCAAGTAACTTCGCATGCCACTTCTCCTACGGGATCGCTGTATTCTTTTGCGAGAGTCAGGTTGCTTCACGAAGTGACGATGAAGCGGGAGAGGCGATATTCCTTGCTGCTCGCTTCTTTGGTTTCGCGTGCGAGTGCATCAAGAACATCACCACGCCGAGTAGGCCAATTTCCACTGCGAGGTCGATCGCATCCATGCGGCGATCAAAGGCGGAAGCTGCGTAGTGGTCGCTGACAAAATCTGTTTTGAATTCGCCGTAACCGATGTACTCCCATTCGCTAGATGGCCAGACGAAGTGTTGACAGTTGCCAAATGCCAGTTGGTCCAATTCGCGTGACTTGAGAATCCCCGCTGGGGTTCCTGATTCTTTTACCCGCCAGTCACCTTGAATTCGCATCGGTGGGAACGCGGCGAGTTGCATCATGGCGATGAGTGATGCTAAGAATGCCGTTTCCAGTGGTCTGCATGCAAATCGCGGGAATTGTCGGGCGAGCAAGAGAAATCCAATTGCCACCAGGCCAGAGCGCAACCAAAGGCCGGCAGTTACCGCCGCGTCGATAAAGAATTCATCTAGGCTTATCAAATCCGTTCGCCTTACGTGATGAGGTGCCCTCAGCGTAGCCTGTTTGCTGTTGGTATGCGAGCGAAAGAGATCGCGCTCGAAGGATTTTCAGTTTTGTGCGTTTGGCGGCGGCCAATGGGGGCCCGAAATGATGGGTAATGCACTGGCCGGGCTTGCAATTCGGGCCAGCCAAAGCCGTGTTAAGAAAACAAAGTGGCGATCAGAATCCTCATCAATAGGAAGATCTTGGCGCCACTTTGATTTCATAACACAGCCACACTATCGAAGCCTTCAAAGCGCGCTGCGGCAGCGTTTTATGCTGAATTACTAAGTTGGCTTATCCGCTTTTTTTGCTGCTTTGGCTTTTTCTTCTTCGATGTCTTTTTGGCGGGGCGCGAGTTTCTTGATGTAGGCGACTAGGCTGCGGTGGGGTTCCTTGTGTTTGATGAGTGCGCCTGTTTCGGGGCGGCAGATCGAGCCGGTGTCGAGGTTGAGGGCGAGGATGGTTTCGCTGCCATCTTTGGCGGTGAATTTGAGGATGCGGTCCCAGTGGTGCGGCGGTGGGGATGGCTTGGCGGTGAGGTCGAAGCTGGCGTCTTCGAGTAAAGAATGGCGGGCATGTATCAGGCCGCGAGCGTTGGAGATGTCGATTGTTTTTAAAATCGTGTGGGACGTATTTTCTATTTCGATTGTTTCCAGTGTGGTCGAAGCCAAGTCCGCGGGCGGCGTGCTGGAGGGTTCACCTTCTTCGGGGAGAAGCAGCAGGGTCACGGTTTCAGCGCTGCGGATGCGGAGGGCGGAGTCGCGGCCCCAGTAGCGGAGGGCGTCGTCGCCGGCTTGGTAGCGGAACCAGGCGGCGAAGATCGATAGGCCGAGCGCGACGAAGACCATCGAGAGAATTGCGAAGGAGCCGCGCGAGATTTTTGGCATGGGATGCGTAACCGAGTTAGAACCGCTATCACAACCCGCTGCGTAAGCGAGGAATCAACCGAATTCCCTCGCTTACGCAGCGGGTTAGGATCGATTCGTTAATAGGCGAGGATTTGCGCTTTGGGAATTTGTTTGCCGATATGGTCGCGAATCTCGGAGGAGACGGAGTTCTCGCGAAGGTGCAAATAAGTCAGGCCGGTCAGGCTGCCGAGACTTCTGGCGTTGTTATCGGTGATTTGACATTTTGCGAGATCGAGTCGCCGCAAGCCCTTCATGCCGGCGAGTTTGGCGAAGTCGGCGGAGGAAAGATCGATCTGGTCCAGAATGAGGTAGCGGACTTGTTCGAGTCGCCCGAGGCCTTCAAACGCTTTGGGGCCCAGTTCGGCGCCGCGCAGATTGAGAGTGTCGAGGGCGGGCGCTTTTGCGAGGCCGGCAATGCCGTCGCCTTGGATCGACGCGCCGCTCAGATTGAGGGTATGGAGCTTGGGAAGTTCCGCCAAAACTCCGAGGCCAGCGTCGGAGATTTGGGTGCGTGAGAGATCGAGATTCCGAAGCGCGGGAAGTTTCGCGAGCGCGGGGAAGACTTCAGATGTCACGCTGCTGCCATCGAGCGACAGAGTATCGAGGGTTTTGGCCGCGATCAGCTTTTCTAGGCCTTCGCGATCGAGTGTGGTGTTTCCTTTGATGGCAAGGTTATGCAGCTCCGGCGCGCTCGCGATCGCTTCCATTCCGCGAGAATCGATCTGGATCTTTGAGATGAAGACCTTGTCCACCGAGCGGCATTGTTTGAGGAACTTTAGGCCATCGCTCGTGAGGGGAACCTCCTCCGCGGTGAAGGAGCCAATTCGACCAAGGTCCGTTAGTAACTCTAGATCTGCATCTTTACCGCTCCATTTATTGGGCTTGAACTGCACATACACTTCTGGCGAGCCGTCGGCAGCCTTGGTCGGCTGACTCACTGAAGCGCCAAGTCGGTCTAGTCTGGCGGCGCTACGAATGCAGTTTTCCATGCGCCACTGATCAAAGGTCGATTTAGCCGTGAGCGCTAGGGATTTGTCTGGCGAATTGGCTAGGCGTTTTAGCTCCGCTTCGGCGAGGTGGCTGACTTCGGGGTCGCGGGCGCTGAGGATTTGGCTGAGCGCCTGAATGGCGCGGGTGATGGTTTCGCGATCTTGCGAAGACTCACAGATGGCAGCGAGGGCCGGGATTGCTTTGGCGCCGCGGGAAGCGAGATTTTTGCTGGCGGCTTGGCGGACGTTGAAGATGGGGCTGCCGAGTTCGATGACCCAACGTTCGACTTGCTCGTCGCCTGGTTCTTGGCCGTAGGCGGCGAGGGGAAATACCAGCAAGAAGAGCAGCGGTAGGTTAAGGCGACACACGGTGGGATGAGCGCTACGTGAGGGGCTGAAGGGGCGAGCGATTGGCGGGAGCTTACGATTGTAACTTGAACTTCATGCTCAGGGGATTGGCAATTGCCCCCTCGTTTTGGGCTCACTTTCGAGCTCGGCAGCGGATTCAAAGAGAATTGTTCGCTCAGCATGCGCTGCGGCGTTACTTCATCATGGTCCAATGTTTGTAGAAGACGGCGCGCGTGGGAGTCATGATGAGTCGAATTCCGGCGAGGACGCAGCTCATCAGCGCTGGCCACGGGGAGGGGCGGAGGATGTCAACAAATAGACAGTAACGCATGCCATCGGACTCATTGCACGATTGATGCTGCAGCGTGTCGTCGAAGATGAAGAGTTTTTCGTCTTGCCAGTAGTGAGAGTGTTCGCCGACGCGGATATAGGCGTCGCGATTGGGCATATCGTTGATGTTGTAAAGAACGCGGAGGGTGACTCGCAGTGGGCCGAAGTGTTTGCCGGTGGATTGCTTTTTGTTGAAAATGGAGACGCCGATGGTGCGGATATGTTTGAATGCTTGATGGTATTCGGGCATTTGCACGGAAGCGTCGATATTTTTGCCGTACCATTTGAAGAAGATCATGCCCCGCTTTTTGTCTTGCATCTTGGACTCGAGCAGGCTGACCAGATTGCGGTCGCGGGCGGCATCAATCAGGGTTTGAATTTCACTGCTGTAGCTGGCGGGCAAATCTTGGAGGCGATAGATGCCTTTGTTTCGATAGGGAAAGCAAAGCAGGTCCATCAATAGATTGAACGGAGCGAGCATCCAGGTCAAAACGCCATTGCCGAAGAAATAACTCTCGAGCGTTTTGAGGGAAGCCTTTTTGTTTCGGACTACATCGAGAAGGCCGCAGCCGAAGTAAAGCAATGTGATGACGGGAATGAAGTAAAAGGCCAGAGCGGTTGGCACGACGCGTTTAAGTGTCTTCTTGAAGAAGCGCAGCGTGAAAATCGGCTGCCGCGTTGGCGTCGTGACGGCTTGCAGTGCCGGGGCCGGCGGTGAGAGGGTGCTCATGGAAATCCCTGGATGGCTCGGCGACGGCAAAGTCTCTGAATCGATTGAATGCAGGGGCCGGGGAGCGTCTTCTTGATGTGGAAACCCAGTGCGACTTCATTA
>JBKJSI010000376.1:0-3225 GCA_046595915.1 Pirellulaceae bacterium | reverse complement strand
GCCTACCTCCGCCTCGTAGGCGATCACGCCTACAACGATCGACGACACTTTTTCCGCGTCGCGGCCGAAGCCATGCGCCGAATCCTCATCGACCGAGCCCGACGAAAGCAACGGCTCAAACATGGCGGCCAACTAGAGCGAGTCGAGCTTACGGATGTGGCACTCGCGGAAGATGCACCAATCGAGGAACTCTTGGCCCTCAATTCGGCACTAGAGCGACTCGCAGCCATCGACCCGATCAAGGCCGAACTCGTGAAACTTCGCTATTTTGCAGGCCTTTCCGAAGAACAAGCCGCAACAGCCCTCGATATCTCACGAGCAACGGCTAGCCGCTATTGGACCTACGCCCGAGCCTGGCTAATCCAAGCCATCGAAGCGGAAACGAAATAATTCTTGCCCAGTTTGAGGCGCGCATTGGCTTTCGGCGCTTCTCTAAGGGAGACTGCAAAGCAAACTAAGGATCAAGCATGTCAGAGAATTCCGATCGAATCGAATCTATCTTTGCAGCAGCGGTCGCGTTGCCAGTTGATCAACGAGGCGCCTACCTCGCTTCAGAGTGCGCTGACTCACCTCCTTTACGTCAGCAAATCGACGCCCTACTTCGGGCGCACGACAAAGCCAACCACCTGCTCGACCGCCCAGCGGCGGAAATGAACGCTACAGCCATCCACGTCTCGCAAATGCAACACCCCGGAGAAGTCATCGATGGCAAGTACACCCTCCTCGAAGTCGTGGGCCAAGGAGGCATGGGCTCCGTGTGGCGAGCGAAGCAAACCGAGCCGGTCAAGCGATTCGTGGCCGTCAAGCTGATCAAAGCCGGAATGGACTCCAAGCAAGTCCTGGCGCGGTTCGAAGCCGAACGGCAGGCCCTTGCCCTGATGGATCACCCCAATATCGCAAAGGTGCTCGACGGCGGCCTCCATCAGCATCGGCCCTACTTCGTGATGGAACTAGTTAAAGGCGTGCCGATCACCGAGTACTGCGATAAATGCAAATTGGCGCCAAAGGAGCGACTCGAACTCTTCGTACCAGTCTGTCAGGCGATCCAACACGCCCATCAGAAAGGCATCATCCACCGCGACATCAAGCCGAATAATGTGCTCGTCGCCATGTACGACGACAAGCCGGTGGTGAAGGTAATCGACTTCGGCGTGGCGAAGGCGACCGGCGGCGAGTTGACCGAAGCCACACTCGACACAGGCTTCGGCGCCGTCGTCGGCACGCCACAGTACATGTCCCCCGAACAAGCGATGTTCAATAACCTCGACATCGACACTCGGACCGACGTTTATGCCCTCGGAGTGCTGCTCTACGAACTACTCACCGGCTCGACCCCCTTCAGCCAAAAGGAACTCGAGAAAAGAGGCCTGCTAGAAATGCTGCGGGTCGTTCGTGAAGAAGAGCCCCCGCGCCCCAGCACGAAACTCAGCTGCGCCGAAGCCTTGCCGACACTCTCGGCCAACCGAGGCACCGAGCCGAAGAAGCTAACAGGTCTCCTCAAGAACGAACTCGACTGGATCGTGATGAAGGCGCTGGAGAAGGATCGCGCCCGGCGGTATGAGACGGCCAACGGATTTGCGACCGATGTGCAGCGTTACTTGGGTGGCGAGGCAGTTCAAGCCCACCCGCCGAGTACTGCTTACCGGCTAAAAAAATTCGTTCGGCGGAACAAGGGACAGGTTATTGCCGCCGGCTTGGTATTCGCTGCGCTGTTGCTGGGAGTAGTCGGCACGACGCTGGCGCTATTCGAAGCCAAACGACAAGAAGGGATTGCCCGAGAAGAAGCCCGGGAAAAAGAAAAGGCGAGGGCTGCCGAAGCCGAGCAGCGGCAGGCGGCGGAGGCAAGCGCCGAAAAAGCCCGCAAAGCCCGAGACCGCGCGGCCGACGTGCTCGACGCCATGACGTCTGGTGAAGTTGACAGAGTCTTAGGAGCCCAGAAAGCGATTACGCCCCAACAGAGGAAATTCTTCGAAACCGTTCTGACCTATTACCGCGAGTATGCCGACGAAACAGGGGGCGATTTGTCGGCCCGCTATCGTATGGCTGACGCAGCAACGCGTGTTGGTTACATCTACTTGAAACTCGGACAACTGGAGGAGTCGTCCAGCGCAAACGCGAAGGGCATCAAGGCCGCTCGTGCTTTGGTTAACGAAAATCCGTCGAAGGACAATCGTTTTCGGCTCGCCTACGCATTAACCATGGCTGCGGCTGCCGAATTTTCTGCTGGTCAGTGCGAAGAGGCTATATCTCTCCACGACGAAGCCATCGCCCTACTCAAGGAATTGGATTCTGAACATCCTTCCGCTCCTGAAATGATCATCCTCAATGTTTTGAGCAAAGCGGACGCGCTGCGGATTCTCGGTCGACCTACCGACGACCGAAAAATGCTAGCGGACCTCCTTCAAAAGGTCGAGCACCTCCCTGCCAATCAGTTTCCAGTTACAGTGACCTGTCATTTGCGAGAGCAGTTGGCGAAATCGCTCGCGCAACATGGTGATTGGAGCGGTGCAGAAAATGAACAGAGAAAACGCTTGGCGTCACTTTTGGCGATACCGATCGGGTCGGATCCGTCGACACGCCAAATGGAGATTGCAGACGCTAGATGCCAAATCGCTGAAATTCTTTTGCTTCGCGGAAATAGGAACGAGGCCGAAACTCTTTACCGTGCTGCAGCCGATGCTGAACGTCAACTTGTGGCAGACAACCCGGCCATTGAGCTATATGTCTTCACCTTTACCGAATCCCTGGTTGCCCTATCCAACGTTCTAGGTCCGGAACGGCAGCCCGAAGCGGAAGCTTTGCGGCAAGAAGCTCGGACTGTGCGGGAGAAATTGGCAAACGAACTCGCGAAAGTTCCCGGCGGCCAAGTGAAACGTGCGGGACTCCTCTGCAACATAGGCAACGATTTGGTTCGCGGCGGCAAGGTGGAAGAGAGCTTGCTTTCATTCGCTCAGGCGATCGAAATGCTCAATCCGCTTCATGACAGTGAACCACAAAACGTGACCATCCGTGATTATTTAAAGCGCTGCCACCAGGGGCGAGCAGATGCTTTCCGCATCTTGAACCGCCGCGCCGAATCGGCAGCGGACTGGGCCGAGGTCTGCAAATTATCCATGGACGAGGACCGGGCATGGGCCCATTATCATTGTGGCTTGGCGCTCGATCGTGCCGGAGATGATCGGGGTGCAACTCAAGAGTTGGACCAGGCTTACGAGCTACGGCAGA
>JBKJSI010000523.1:0-2957 GCA_046595915.1 Pirellulaceae bacterium | reverse complement strand
CAGACAACGTGTTGCCTCTCCAATGCACCCCGACGAGCCCACCATAATGCGTTGACGGTCTTCTCAATGTCAGGAAAAACCTGTCAGGGGCCGCTGGCGAATTCTGGTAGTGATGAGGCGTCGACAATTCGACCACCGCCAAAAGAATGGTCATGGAAGGCCACACCAGAATTGCGTCCAAGGGAGGGGAAAGCCGCCGCGAGGCGGCTTTTCCTTGACTAGACCATTTTTCGCGCAATTTTCCGGGTTGGTGCCATCGCGTCCGATTAGGTCAAGGCAGGTTACGGAAGTACACGGGGGACTGCAATGGGACATGACGTGCGGCCAGCCTGCGGCTTGCTGTTGCTCGCGGAACTGGCACCCGTTCTAGGCGGTTGTGGCGAGGCCACTTCCGCTAACGTCGCGACAAGGATCGAGGCCGAAGTGGGTATCGTCAGCGTGAAGGCGCAGCCTCGGACCCTGGTTAATGAATTGCCGGGTCGCATCATGCCGACACGCGTTGCAGACGTTCGACCAAGGCTGTCCGGCCTTGTCGTCGAACGCCTGTTTCATCAAGGCTCGGACGTGAAGGCCGGTGATCCTCTCTATCGCATCGATCAAAAGACACTCGAAGTGGAACTGGGGGTGAGTGAGGCTTCACTCGCCAAAGCGGCCGCGGTATTTCATCAGGCCGAGCAGCATGCCAGGCGAATTATCAAACTGGCGAACGAAATGGTCGTCTCTGAGTCGCAACGCGAGAAAGCAATCGGAGCGCTGCGCCAAGCCGAAGCGGAGGTGGCAGCGCGTAAAGCCGATGTCGCCCGTGCGCGGCTGAAGCTGAATTACGCAACCATCCGCGCGCCCATCGACGGCGTGATCGGCGCCGCACTCGTCAGCGAGGGCGCTCTGGTCGTCCAGAACGACACTGTTATAGCAACGATCCAGCAGCTCCTGCGCATTGTCACCTGCCCGGTATGGGCATCCACCTTGGCTTCCGAGAACAGTAACTTGCCGGGCATTGGATAAACAGTACGCCAAGCGGAATCATGCGCTCAACCAGGAATACAATCGCGATCAACCCGATTCCAAGATACTGGACCGGCCGAGCTATTCTGAAACGCATCAGCTTGGTCCTTCTCGACGGGGTGCGTTTCGTCGCCTACGTCCCTCTTTTTCCATTGCTAGTCAAAAGCGCCACTCAATCATAGTCCAACTGCGATAGCGCGTCGCTGCGTCGCAACATGATCCATGCATTTTTGTGTTGCGACTAAAGAGAGCGGTTTCGCCCTATCCGCTTCCCATTTCAAGCGTTAACTCATCTGATGGTTCGAGACCGTTGGAGTCCGGAATCGAAAAGAGGGCCGACTAGTGTCCTCGGAAATCAAGACACAATCACCAATCTAAGGAGACCACAATGCAAGGATATCGAACTCGATCCGTCGCGATACCAACAGCCATATTGCTGCTGGCGGTAGCCAACACCAGCGCTTTCGCGCAGAAAACATACGATACCGGCGCAACCGATACGGAGATCAAGGTCGGCAACATCATGCCCTATAGCGGCCCCGCTTCCGCTTACGGCATCATCGGCAAGACCGAACAGGCCTATTTCAACAAGGTCAACGCCGCGGGGGGCATCAACGGGCGCAAGATAAACTTCATCTCCTATGATGACGCCTACAGTCCACCAAAGACCGTCGAGCAAGCCCGCAAGCTCGTCGAAAGCGACGAGGTTCTTCTAATCTTCAACTCGCTCGGCACGCCCCCAAATTCGGCCATCCACAAATACATGAACATGAAAAAAGTGCCGCAGCTGTTCGTTGCGACAGGCGCTACCAAGTGGAACGACCCGAAGAACTTCCCGTGGACGATGGGCTGGCAGCCGAACTATCAGAGCGAATCGCGCATCTATGCGAAATACCTCTTGCGCGAGAAGCCCAACGCCAAGATTGCCGTACTGTATCAGAACGACGACTATGGCAAGGATTACTTGAAGGGGCTCAAAGATGGCCTAGGACAGAAGGCGGCCAGCATGATCGTCGCTGAGGAGAGCTACGAGACGACGGAACCGACCGTTGACAACCACATCGTCAAGCTGCGTTCCAGTGGGGCGGATGTTTTTTTCAATATCACTACGCCTAAGTTCGCAGCTCAGGCTATAAAGAAAATTTCCGAAATTGGCTGGAAACCGCTTCATTTGCTCAACAACGTCAGCGCCTCCATCGGTAGCGTCATGAAGCCGGCAGGTTTCGAGCACGACCAGGGGGTTATCTCAGCAGCCTATCTCAAAGATGCGCTGGATCCACAGTGGAAGGACGATGCGGAGATGAAAGCCTTCTACCAGTTCCTGGAGAAGGACTTTCCGGAAGGAAACCGGGCCGACGGGTCCGTGATGGTCGGATACAACGTAGCCCGAACCCTCGTCGAAGTTTTGAAGAATTGTGGCGACAATCTCACACGTGAGAATGTCATGAAGCAGGCGGCAAGTCTAAAGAACTTCTCATCGGGTACTTTGCTACCAGGCATTACGATCAACACCAATTTGGACGACTTTGCGCCGATCCAGAAGGTTCAGCTCATGAGATTCAAAGGCGAGCGGTGGGAGCTATTCGGCGATGTGATCAGTGGTGAGGTCGGCGGCTAAAACGCCTCATTGGGAACGCGATCAATTACCTTCGGCAGAATCCACCCCTGTGGATTCTGCCGAAGAGACGCACGGAACATTGATGTGGCAATCCATTCGTTCCTTCTGATTTTAACGGTCAGGATTTCACGAGAGTTGTTTTCAAAAAATGTTCGTCGCCATTGGGTTCTAGTTTTTGTTGCTCTGATTCATGTCGAACGACCGGATGTTGAACGCCGGCACCCTCCCTTTCTGCACTTCGATCTAAATCTGGTTCTTACCCGCCGATTGTACTAATTTACTTTGGTTTCGCTAACAGCCGCTGTCTTGATCGATTAACCGGTAAGCCCCGTCA
>JBKJSI010000459.1:0-11728 GCA_046595915.1 Pirellulaceae bacterium | reverse complement strand
GATCGCAATATCAACGCCGCTTCGCGCGATGTGCAGGCCGCCATCAACGCGGCGCGAGGCCAACTCCCGGCCAATCTGCCAAGCAATCCCAACTATCGAAAGGTAAATCCCGCCGATGCGCCGATTTTGACTTTGAAGTTGACCTCCAATACCTACGACAAGCCAAAAATGTATGACGTCGCGGCGACGATCTTGCAGCAGAAACTGGCCCAAGTGCAGGGAGTTGGGCAGATTTTCGTGGGAGGCGGCTCTGCGCCTGCGGTGCGGGTGGATGTGAATCCCACGATTCTCAATCACTACGGCATCGGCCTAGAGGAAGTGCGAGCGGCGCTGGGGCAAGCCAACGCCAATCGGCCCAAGGGGAGCATTAGCGACAGCGAGCGCACCTGGGCCCTCATGGCGACGGATCAACTCTTCACGGCCAAAGAATATGAACAACTGATCGTCCTCTATCGCAATGCCGCGGCCATTCGCCTCAAGGATATCGCGACGGTAACCGATGCCGTCGAAAATGTGCGGGCATATGGCATCAGCAACGGGAAACAAGCGATCACGCTCGTCATTTTCCGGCAGCCGGGCGCGAATATCATCGGAATCGTCGACGAAATCCGCGAACTATTGCCTCAACTGGAAGCCCAAATTCCCGCCGATATGGATTTAGAAATTGGCATTGATCGCACCTCGACCATCCGTGCCTCGATGGATGATGTTCAGTTCACGCTCATCATCTCGGTCGTCCTCGTGATCCTGGTAGTTTTTCTTTTCCTGCGAGATTGGCGCACGACGCTGATACCGAGCGTTGCGGTGCCTGTTTCTTTGATCGCCACGTTCGGTGTGATGTACCTCTGTGAATATAGCCTCGACAACCTCTCCCTCATGGCTTTGACGATCGCCACCGGCTTCGTCGTCGACGACGCAATCGTCGTGATTGAAAACATCGCGCGGCACATCGAAAAGGGCCTTACACCGATGCAGGCTGCGATCCAAGGCGCGAAGGAAATCGGCTTCACAGTCGTCTCCATTAGCATTTCGCTGGTCGCGGTCTTCATTCCGATTCTCTTAATGGGCGGCATTGTGGGCCGACTTTTTCGCGAGTTCGCCGTTGTGCTTTCGGTCGCCATTGCTGTGTCACTCGTCGTATCGCTGACAACGACGCCCATGATGTGCGCATATATGCTTCAGTCGAAGCATCAACATCGCCACGGCAGACTCTACCTCGCGAGCGAACGCTGTTTCGATTGGATTCTTAGCTGGTATGAGACCACGCTGCGGATCGTGCTAAGATTTCAACGAACGACTTTAT
Source organism: Pirellulaceae bacterium (assembly GCA_046595915.1). Lineage (GTDB taxonomy): Bacteria > Planctomycetota > Planctomycetia > Pirellulales > Pirellulaceae > JBKJSI01. Next base: position 10,425 of record JBKJSI010000459.1, on the reverse strand, counting down.
TCGTCACGCTCGCGACGATTGGACTTACAATCTATCTTTACATCATCATTCCTAAGGGATTTTTCCCACAGCAAGACACAGGACGCCTCACCGGCGCATTGCAGGCAGATCAAGACACTTCCTATGCATCGATGGTGCGTTTGCTCGACAAGTTTGCCGCCGCCGTGAGTGAAGATCCGGCGATCGAGACGGTGGAAGCTTCAGTGGGCGGCAATTTCGGCGGCGCGACCAATTCCGCACGCCTCAATATCGCGATGAAGCCGCTTCATGAACGGAAACTCTCGCCTGAGAAGGTGATCGCCCGCATTCGTGCGAAGACCTCGAAGATCCCTGGCGCGACGTTGATGCTGCAGTCCGTCCAGGATTTACGAATCGGTGGTCGCTCCAGCAGCGCTCAATATCAATACAGCTTGCGCGGCGATAGCTTGGAGGAACTCAATCAATGGGGCGGCAAGCTTCTCGAAGCGATGCGGAAACTCCCGGGCCTCGTTGACGTCAATACCGATCAGCAAAACAAGGGATTGCAAACGCGACTCGATATCGATCGCACGATGGCGGCTCGCCTGGGAATCACTCTCTCGACAATCGATAACACACTCTATGACGCCTTCGGTCAGCGGCAAGTTTCCACGATGTATAAATCGCTGAATCAATATCGCGTCGTGATGCAGGTCGAGGAACGGTTTTCACAAAATCCTGATTCGCTGAAACTGATCTTTGTACCCGGGCCGAATCAAGAGCAGATTCCCTTCACAACCCTTTATCGGCAGAAGTCGATCAACTCGGCGCTATCCGCCAATCACTCGGGTCAATTTCCTTCGACGACGATTTCCTTCAACTTGGCGCCCGGCGTCTCGCTTGGCGAAATGATCCCCAAGATTGAGCAAGCGACTCGAACGCTGGGAATGCCGGAAAGCGTTCAAGGAAAATTCTCCGGCGCGGCTCAAGCCTTTCAGGATTCACTCAGCACTCAGCCGCTTTTGATTCTCGCGGCGCTCCTGACCGTTTACATCGTGCTCGGAATGCTCTACGAAAGTTACATTCATCCAATTACGATCCTCTCGACGCTTCCTTCGGCTGGTGTGGGGGCGTTACTCGCTCTAATGGTATGCGGCGTAGAACTGAGCGTCATGGCGATGATTGGCATTTTGCTGCTAATTGGCATCGTCAAAAAGAATGCGATCATGATGATCGACTTTGCACTCGAAGCCGAACGCAATCATGGCAAGTCGCCGGAGGATGCGATCTTTGAAGCCTGCATCACGCGCTTTCGACCGATTACGATGACGACGATGGCCGCGCTTCTGGCTGGACTGCCGCTCGCGGTCGGCGCTGGCAATGGCGCAGAATTACGTCAGCCGCTAGGGATCGCTATTGTCGGCGGCCTCATTTTTAGCCAGATGCTCACGCTCTATACGACGCCGGTGGTCTATCTCTATTTAGATCGGTTTCGACTTTGGTGCGCGCGATCGTCAAAAGCTTAGGAGTAGCTGGCTCAACTGAAAATGCGGAATTCGTGGAAGTAAAGGTGAACTCCCGGAACTGGGAATAGTGTCGTGCCAGCAGCGTTGCTTGGCGTTGTTTAAGTTTATGGAACTGAAGCCTGCCAAATGACATAATGTCTAGCATTGGCCGAATTCCTCGTCGACAATTTATTCTCTAACAGAAATTCCTTTGGCGCACCATCAACATGATCATTCACGTCGATATGGACGCTTTCTATGCTTCCGTCGAAGAACGAGATGATCCAACTCTGATGGGCAAACCGGTGATCGTCGGTGGTACGGCGGATGGCCGAGGAGTGGTCTGCGCCGCTAATTATGAAGCCAGAAAATTTGGAGTTCATAGCGCCATGGCTTCGGCGCGGGCCAATCGTCTTTGCCCTCAGGCAATTACGATCCACCCGCGAATGGAACATTACGCGGCGATCTCCCGCCAGATTCGAGAGATCTTCGAGCGTTTCACTCCCATCGTTGAGCCGCTTTCGTTAGATGAGGCGTTTCTCGACGCATCTGGGTCCGAGGCCCTATTCGGCGCTTCCGCTGATATCGGCAGGCAGATCAAAGATCAAATACGTGCGGAACTAAAACTCGTAGCCTCCGTCGGAGTCGCGCCCACGAAGTTTGTCGCCAAGATTGCCAGTGACCTCAAGAAGCCTGAGGGCTTCGTGGTTGTAGCGCCTGATGAAGTTCAAGGCTTCCTCGACCCACTCCCCGTCGGACGTCTCTGGGGAGTTGGAAAAGTCACGAGCCAGTTTTTTGATCGTTTGGCGATCCGAACGCTCGGCCAATTGAGGCAGATGTCCATTGAAACTCTGACCGAGTTCTTCGGTTCGTCCGGCGAACACTACTGGCAACTGTCTCACGGCATCGACCCGCGACATGTCATAACGGACCGTGAGGCTAAGTCGATTTCCCATGAGACCACGTTCCATGAAGATATTTCGGATACGGAGTTGTTAGCCGCGTGGCTCGTCGAGCTGGTCGAGCAAGTGGGGAGACGCCTTCGGCGACATGAACTCAAAGGTCGCACGATTGATCTGAAAGTGCGGTTCGCGGACTTCAAAACCATCTCCCGGTCAGTCACTCTAAAATCGCCGACCAACGTCACTCAAGAGCTTATCGCTGCCGGACTTGAGTTATTGCTACATCGAATGCCCGACCGGCATTTGCCCATTCGGCTGTTAGGGTTTGGAGTCAGCAAATTCGATGATTCTGGTTGGACGCAAAAACAGCTCTTCGGACAAGACGCTCGGCAACGCAACCAAGAGTTGGATCGAGTGGCCGATCAAATCACGACGAAATTTGGGAAGTCTGCGATTCGGCGCGGAGCAAGGCTCAAGCTTGATGACGAATAGGAAGCGTCGCCTCCAGGAGAAGCCGTCGCAACTTAGATTAAGGCGTCATCTCGTCGGCGGGTTTGCGAACTACGGAGCGATGTTGGTTGACGTACTCGCCCCAGACTGCCACACATGAATTCAACAAGGATTTGGCACACCGTTCGCAACTAAGTCTTCAAGATCGCATCCCGATGAGATTTCGCGGCTTTCAACGACAACTTGTCATTGGAAGACGCGAAATGTCATTTGAAGAAAAATCGTCAAGGAGGAAACAGCATGCTTGCCCAAAGTCGAACTCAGAAAAGTGAAATTACGTTACCGATAGCGAAGTCGCCGAATTTCCCGGAACCTTACTTAATGACGAGCAAACCGACACAATCGCATTTGTGGCCAAAAACCGAGTCCAGCCATGACGAAGCGTTCGCATTGTCCTCCATTAACATGATGGAGCATTCTGGGATTTGGGACGTATAGTTCGGTATTCGGTAAGTGGGAATAGGATGAGTGCCTCAGACGAAATAGCTTACGTTCAGCGTGTCAGGCAAATCCAAGGATTCCTGCCCGTGCTCGGGACGGTTGCATTCACCGTACTTAGCAGCCCGCTACTAGTGTCTTGGCACGGCTGCGAAATTCCCGACTCCTCAGGAAACGCAGGGCTGATTGAGGCAGGGATGCAAAAGAATGAAGTGATCGTCATTCTTGGTGAACCGAACGAACAAAATGTCGCGAAGCATCTCTGGGTCTATCGAAATGACCATCGCAACATTCAAGCGCCAACCGTGGTTCAATTTGATCATCGCGGACGTGTGGAAGCGGTGTCGCGGTAGCTTCGAGCAGCACTTTCACTTCGAAGGAGACGCTCCGGACAAAGTGGAGTCAAACTTGCATCTTCGCGCGCCCCGAATCGAAGAGAAGTGAGTTGGATTTGTTCGGCAACAGCGCAAGCGACCGTCACGCGCCGCCGAGCCACTTTCCGCTAGAGGATTCTTCTCACTTCAGCCGCAATAGCTTAATGTTCTTATACCAAACATCACTGCCATGGTCCTGAAGGCCGATGTAGCCTTTCCGCGGATGATCCTTGTAAACAACATCGAATTTGTGATCGCTGCCATCCGGGCGCTTGTTGGCAGCGGTCCATTGATCAAGATCAGTGCTGGTGACTTCGACGCTATTGATTTCAATGCTGATCCTGCTCTTGTCGCAGGTGATCCGCATCTGATTCCATTCACCTGCGGGCTTCATCGCGTTCTTTGACGGCTTCACAAGATCGTAGAGCGCGCCTGTATCGTGGAAGCCGCTCGTGGTGGTGTCATCAATAGCGACTTCAAGGCCATTGAAGCCGACGTCTTTGCCTTCGCGCGGTTTTAAAGGAAATGTGCGGATGAAGACGCCGCTGTTGCATTTGGGGCTGATTTTGAAATCGAGGGAGAGCTTGAAGTTGTCGTAGATTTCTTTGTGAATGAGCATGTAGTTGCAGGGATGGGGATTAAGCGCGCCCTCTTTGACATGCGAGGCGGCGACCCGCTTTTCCTTGGAGTCAAGCCAGCCATCGGTAGTTTTGCCATCGAACAGGAGCACCCAGCCAGCGGCTTTGTCAGCGGCGGTGAGCTCATTGTCACCTGCGCGGACGATGGAGGGTAAAACGAGCAAGACGAGCGATATTGCAAATAAAGAACTTTGCAGGTTCTTCATAGCGACCACCCCTTTCGATACTCCGTGTGGATGTACTTATTCAGATCGGGATGATTCGTCACTTTGAGATCGGCGGAGTTCCAGATCAAGCGACGTCCGGGGGCGCGAAGGGCGAGGACTCCCAGAAGCACGGTCTCCGTCATCGGTCCGGAATAGTCAAAGCTCGCCACCGGAAGTTTGCCCGTTTTGCACGATTGGTACCACTCCTCGTAGTGACCGGGCGAGCGTTCCATCGTGGGTTTGAGGACTTTGGCTTGTTCCAGAAGTGCGCCTGGCAAGAGTTGCGGCATGCCGCCGTGCGAGCCGTGAAACATTTTGCCTTTACTGCCGACGTACAACACGCCGTTGTCGGGCAGACGCTGATCGCCCGTCATCTCAACGGGGGTCGGCGGCATCAAACCGCCGTCGTACCAAGTCATCGTGACCGGCGGAAGCTTTCCGCCCTCGCGAGCAGGAAACTGATACGTCACCATCGCGGCTTTCGGGAACGACTCAGAGTTCAGTTCGCTCTTTTCATTTAATGTCCCATCGTGAGTCACCGTCGCTTCGACCGAGGTGGGCTCGCCGAGTTTGAGAGCCCAGACGGGATGATCGATGATGTGGCAACCCATGTCGCCGAGTGCGCCGGTGCCGAAGTCCCACCAACCTCGCCAGCCGAAGGGCGCGTAAGCGGGGCTGTAAGGACGTTCTTGAATGGGGCCGAGCCAGAGATTCCAGTCGAGCGTCTTCGGAACGGCAGGCGCCTCCGTAGGCCGAGCGATGCCTTGTTTCCAAAGCTTGCCGGCGCGGTCGGACCAGGCATGGACTTCGCGGACTTCGCCGATAATCCCGGCTTGTATCCATTCGTTGGTGAGACGTGCGCCTTCGGTGGCGTGTCCCTGATTGCCCATCGAGGTCATCACCTTGGCGGCCTTGGCCGCTTTGGTGAGTTCGCGACATTCGAATAGGGTGTGCGTCAACGGCTTTTGGCAATAAACATGCTTGCCCGCTTTGATGGCGGCCATTGAGGCTACGGCATGCGTATGATCGGGCGTGCCGACACTGACGGCGTCGATATTGGCTGCTTCCTTATCGAGCATCTCGCGGAAGTCTTTGTATCGCTTTGCCTTGGGGTGAGCATTGAAGGTACCGGCGGCTCGTTCGTCGTCGACATCGCAGAGAGCAACATAATTAGCGCCGAGTTTCGTGAGGGTAGCAATGTCACCGCCGCCCATGCCGCCCGCACCGATCCCGGCGATTCGAACTTGCTCGCTAGGGGCGATGTATCCGAGGCCGCCGAGCACATGCCGTGGAACGATGGTGAAACTGAAGGCGGCTGCTGCGGCAGTGGCGACGAAACCTCGTCGGCTTGGCTTCAACAATTTAGACAAAGGGACTTGATAGATAGCCATGACAACTCCAGGGAGGGTGGGGAGGCAGGGCGCAGCGACGAGCTACTTATTTAGCGGCGCGGGCTAGCGTTGGAAGGCAGGATCAGAAAGAGTACCTGAGGGAAGGGCTGCGAACAATCAAGCAAGAGGATTGGGGTGGGCAATGGAGATTCCTAGGACGCCTACCCGACACAACGTAATTGGAAGCGCCAGCAGAGACGCCCGATCCTGATTTCGAACCTCGCCGCCGACGCTACAATGTCGATCGATCGCAATGGGCGGCAGCCGAATGACGCGCCCTGTACATACCGCAAAGCAGTAGAGGGTGAGTTCGTTATGATGAGTTCCTCGTGGAAATGCTATTTTTTGTCGCTAGGAATCCTTATGACATTGCTTGGCGGCGATTTGCCCGCGAGTGGACAAGAGAAGGTTGGTTCGCAAGATCCCTGGATCTGGCTGGAGGATGTCGGCGGCGAAAAGTCACTCGACTGGGTGCGACAGCGGAATAAGCTCTCGCAAGCGAAGCTGGAAGCCCATCCGGATTTCAAGAAGTTGAATGCCGATATCTTGGCGATCCTCGACTCCGATGCGCGAATTCCGATGGTCTCCAAGCAAGGTGACTACTACTACAACTTTTGGCGCGACAAGAAAAACCCACGCGGCTTATGGCGGCGAACGACGCTTGCCGAGTATGAAAAGGCCGAGCCGAAGTGGGATGTGCTCCTTGATCTCGACGCACTCGGCAAAAAAGAAAACGAAAATTGGGTCTGGGGCGGCGCACAGCTATTACGACCCGACTATCGACTTGCACTGATTAGCGTGTCGCGCGGCGGCGCTGATGCGAGGGTCTGCCGCGAATTCGATCTCGAGAAGCGAGAATTCGTCGCCGATGGCTTCACCCTGCCCGAAGCAAAAGGAGGCGCAGGCTGGGTCACGAAAGATCTGGTATTCGTACAAACCGATTTTGGCAAAGGCACGATGACCGACTCGGGCTATCCGCGCGTCGCGAAACTATGGAAGCGCGGTACGAAGCTGACCGACGCCGAGATCGTCTACGAAGGCAAGCAGACCGACATGTCCATCGCGGCGATGCATGATGATTCGCCGGGATTTGAACGGAACTTTGTGAACCGCAACCTGGCGTTCTATAATGACGAATTATTTTTACGAAGCGACGATGGGAAGCTGACCAAGATCGATGCTCCCAACTCGGCCAATAAGAGCGTCTTCCACCAATACTTGGCGATCGAACTGCGCGACCCAGGGACAGTAGAAGGCGTCACTTATAAAGCAGGCAGCCTCTTGGCAGCGAACTTCGACGAATTCATGGCGGGAAAAAAGCAACTCGATATCGTCTTCACACCCACCGACAATACCGCGCTCGCCAGCTATGGATTCACCAAGGACTTTCTTTACATCAACGTCCTGGAAGATGTGAAGAACCGCATCTATGTCGCTAAGCTCGGCGATAAGCAATGGAAAATGACGCCGCTCGTGGGAGCGCCGGAGTTTGGATCAGTCAATGTCGGGGCTGTCGATGCGGATGAGTCGAATGAGTATTTCATGACGACAACCGACTACCTTACTCCAACGACATTGCTCCTCGGCGAAATCGGCAAAGCGCCTCGCAAGCTCAAATCGATGCCGAAGTTTTTTGACGCCGAGGGGCTGACGATCAGCCAGCACTTCGCGGTCAGCGCTGATGGAACCAAAATCCCTTACTTTATGGTCGCCAAGAAGGACTTGAAGTTGGATGGCCAAAATCCAACGCTGCTCTATGGCTATGGCGGATTCGAAATCTCGATGCAGCCTTCTTATAGCGCTTCGGTAGGTCGTGCATGGACCACACAAGGCGGCGTGTATGTTGTGGCGAATATCCGCGGCGGAGGCGAGTATGGCCCGCGTTGGCATCAAGCCGCGCTAAAGGCGAATCGATTGAAGGCGTACGAAGATTTCGCGGCCGTGGCCAAAGATTTGATGGCCCGAAAGGTAACCTCTCCTCGTCGCCTAGGCATCCAAGGCGGCTCCAATGGAGGACTGCTGGTGGGAAATATGGTCGCCCTCTACCCCGACCTGATGCATGCGGCGGTCTGCCAAGTCCCGCTGCTCGACATGCAGCGTTACAACCGTCTATTGGCTGGCGCTTCCTGGATGGCCGAATATGGCAATCCCGATAAGCCGGAGGAATGGGACTACATCCAGAAGTTCTCGCCGTATCACAACGTGAAGAAGGGGATGAAGTATCCCTCCGTGCTCTTTACCACCTCGACGCGCGACGACCGAGTCCATCCTGGCCACGCCCGAAAGATGATGGCCAAAATGGAGCAGCAAGGTCACGATGTGCTCTACTACGAGAACATCGAAGGCGGGCATGGCGGCGCGGCCAACAATGAACAGGCGGCCTACATGCAGTCTTTGGCTTACATTTTCCTGAAGCTGAAATTGTTTGATTGATTTTGCGACACGACGTGCGTTGGTGGACTTCTGCCGAACATGGTGGTTGGTTTAGGAAACCTTCGGCGTGTCCGCGCGAGGTACAAGGCGACGTGAAGCACGGTCGCTGAGTTGCAGCTTTGTCAGTTGTCTTCCCAATCCCCGGATAGTTCGATTTCGCATAGTTCAGATGGTGCCGTAGGATCATCGGCATCGATCGAGATCCATCCTCGATTAGGAGCCGACGAATCGAACGTTAGCCCCTCGACTTTTGCGGCGAGGCGGTTTCCATGCTCGTCGAGAATGAGCGCGTATCTCGCGTGGACGTCGGCGCCAATCCGCCCGATGACGGACCCCATGACGGGTCCGTCGGCAATGGCGTCAGGTGACGCTTCGGCGGTCGCAGTAAAGTAGACGGTGTGATTTCGAACGGAGCCATCGGTGAAGGTCAGGCGGACACCTTCCAACTCACCCAGGTCATAACGTTTGAAGTTAAAGGGCTTCGTCAGCGTGCTGGGGTCGTGTAAGTGCGACCGGAGGTCACTCCAAACAACATCGCAGGTAGCATTGACGGGGGGGCAGTCCGCACGAGGCGCACCATTGCCGCGTTGGAACAGTCGGAGCACATCGCCACCCAGGAAAGCGACTCCCTCCAGGTTGAGCTCGCTGCCAGCGAACTCTCGCTGTGATCGCAGGCATTGGTAGAAAATCGGGGCGTGGTAAAGGCAGATATCGGCCTCGCACAGGAGAGGCCATTTCATCACCATGATTCTTTCGCGCGACGGTGTCGACCCAGACCCTAGGGCAACGAGCAGCTGATGATCTTTCTCACGAATTGAAGTGCAGGCCTCCAAATCTAGCTTTTCCAGCCGATTGCCGCGCAGATCGTCGAATTGGCGTTGCCGGCAAGGAAGGGCTGGCAGTGTGATTGAGTCGACGGCTCTGCTGACTGGATCCACGATGGCGACGAAATTTGCATCGTCTTGAATGAGCGCCAGGCGATCTCCAAGGTTCGTCAGGCCTGAGCCAGCACGGACGTGTGCAGGCCGATCTAACTCCACATCGGCCCCGGCGGAGTACAAGAGCGGCCAGCGAGACAACACTCGCGCCTCGATCGTCGGATCAAACGAGCTCAATATTTGCTGGGGCATTGGTGGTTCTCGCGCGGCGCATCAGAAGCGGAACGGGGAAAGCGAAGAAAACGAAGTTACTTATGTGAACTAATGGGAAGAGGTTGCCCTGGATTTTTAGTTTCCTTGCGCCTTCGGCAACAAGTCCAAGGTCGCCGAGTCGCGGTTTCCGCCAAAATATAGTTTGATTGCTACGGAAAACTCGGAATCCCGCCCGCTCGCTCTTTCGAACAATGTCATGCAGGAGCAGAACTTCATCTCGTCGGGCGAGCCAAAGATTTGGAGCGCCGTGCGTCCTTGAACTTGATTGACCAAGGCGGTGCAATCCCGTAGTCGAGCGCCGAGCACGGGGTGAGCAAGATAAGCCTTCGCTTCGTCGAGGCCTTGAATGGCGTAGGCTCGCGCCGTCTCACTGCGGCCCAATCCGGCAATCTGTGGAAAGATAAACCACATCCAGTGAGTGCGCTTTTGGCCCGCCGTCAGCTCTTCCAGCACCTCATCAAAGACATGGTGTTGAGCGACTGTAAATCGCGCCAGGTTGAAAATATCATGGGGCATTACTATTTGACGGGCCTAAGTGGAAAATTGTGCAGCGTGATTCTCGATCCCCAGGAGGGCACTGATGCCTGCAATCCGAATTGACATCGGCTGTGATCGCTGCGGCGGCAAACACGAGATCTATCTTCCATCAAACAAGATTGGAAACCCCCGGGCTTACAACTTCAACTGCCCGAAAGAGCAAAAGCCGGTTTCGATGCCGGCAATGTCGTTTCTTTCCATGGAGGCGGTTACCTCGATCCCCGCGTCCGGAGTAATCGCGACAATTGGTGAATGAGCGAGCTTAGCTGGACAGCGCCAAGTCTAATCGCTCCGAGTCGGTTTTGGCGGAACGGATTTGATTTTGTCGGGGTCGATGGCGAGTTTGGCTAGTCGCTCTCGGCGGGTTTGAGTGTGTGACTTC
>JBKJSI010000364.1:0-2517 GCA_046595915.1 Pirellulaceae bacterium | reverse complement strand
GCCAATTGCCGGCTTATAGCGAAATGCTCTCCCTTCAGTGGCACGGGTTGCCAACCCTTTCTCGTGCATCACCGAAAGTAAGCTCATCACCGACGTGTAGGCGGGTTTATTGGGATGAGTGCCCTTTTCTAAATACTCCCGTACATTTGCCGAACCGTGTTCATGGAGGAAGTTGAGGGCGCGTTGTTCGGCGGGTGTTGGAATGGTGTGCTTCGGGCGGGCCATATGGTTACTTTGCCTCAAAAGATGGTAGTGAAACAACAGGTCCGTATCATATCTCAAAAGCGATTCGCCAGTTGCCACATTGATTGGCTGCCTTCCATTATTGACCCCGGCGAGGCCTAAGGCCTTTTAGTATTCATTAGATTCAGAGTCTTGCAGATTGAAAGAAGGCAACGGCGAGGGACAGTGTTTTCAGTTGCTTTTTCAGTGTGAAACGGACGCATCGCTTAAGATGCGCTATGCCATCAGGCGCGAAGTGGGCGAGATCGCCGTACTTGGCGTTGCTCCAGCGAGGCTTGAGCGAGTTGAGTGCCGGGGGGACGCAGGCAGTAATTCAAAATCGATGTTTTTGCGGCGAGATGCGGCGATCTTCTTTGCGACGGAGCGATGTACTTGCCAGCGATCCCAGCAGATGATCATCGGTCGTCGCAGTTGCTTGCGGAGCTGGCGGATAGGTTCGATGACGTCAGGGATGTGAATATGATCGCTGTGGATCTGAATCGGACCACTCATGACACCTCGTTGAAGATAGAGCGTCGCCGCTCCAATGCATCTCGGCCGATCATGTCGCTCCCAAGTTCGCTGAACGGGCGTTTGTCCGCGCTGGGCCAAGGTGCGACGATTGACGGGTTACAGCTGAAAGCCAGATTCATCAACAAAAAACGTTGATCGCGTGGCGCCGACCTAGCCGGCCAACTGACCATTGGCCCGCTCCACTCCGCCGTTGAAACTGGGATGTCGAACCGGGTTCACAAAGCGGGGCATCCCTGAGCAAAGAGTGTAGGAGGCGAAAATGGTCGCACCGGGCTGGGATGTTTACGAAATCGAGCGAGAAAGGCGAGCATGGCTTATAGAGTCGCCGCGAGATATCGACAAGGCATTTGTGGGATTTTGCCGAGTGTGGTACGAAAAGAGAGGACGACCGGGATAGTACATATAAGGCAATCGGGTTGGTTAAAGGAGTTGGGCTTTGAAAGGCGAGCATGGCACTAACAGAGGCTAGATTGCAGAAAGTAAAAAGCATCCTTGATTGGTATGGCATCGATGTGGGCCGAACTGGAGTCATGGACTGTGAGGAATTTGAAAAAGAACTGAAGTTCGCACTGAAAATCGGCAATCTGGAATTCAGAGCCATTTTGCTCGACATGGCAAAACTCAAAGAGTACTTGCCTCTTGCAGCCCTTTATATGGAACGGGGCTATCCGGCAATCGCGGCAGAGTTTCAGGCAACACTTGCCGGCCTTTACGGCGTGTCCGACTTTCATGCAGAAAATCGAGTCGAGAAGCGAAAGGCCTTCTGGGCCATAATTCTTCCGTACAGAATACTCCAGTGAATCGCGTATACCATTTTACGCAGCCGAAACAGTGTATCAATTCAATTAGAAGCGCGGGACATCGTATCCTCCCTCAGCCGTCGATGAGCCAAAGAGCATTCATAAATCTTTTTGCGTAGTCGATTAATTACCCCCATCGGTCGGTGCTCTGCAATGCAATTCCAGGCACTAAAGGCCGATTGTTCGGAAGCGAGTTGATTCTTGTTGAGGGCGGTTGAAAACGGCGGCGGCGGCTTGCCCGAGTATTCTTTCAACATTATCGCCGGTGCCCCCGGATGCGGCAAAACCACGCTGGCGCATCAAATCATGTTCGCCAACGCCACCCCGGAGCGGCCGGCGCTGTACTTCACCGTGCTGGGCGAGCCGGCCATCAAGATGCTGCGCTACCAACAACAGTACAGCTTCTTCGACGGCGCCAAGATGGACGGAGCGATTCGCTTCATCAACCTCAGCCAGATCGTCCTCGACCAGGATCTCGGCGCCGTCCTCGATGCCATCATCAAAGAGGTGGAGGCGTCCAAAGCAAGCGTCGTGGTGGTGGACTCGTTTCGCACCGTGGTAGGCAAGGCACTGAACAACGCGAGTGAAGTACACTGCCGCACGAGGCTCAGGCTCCTTCCGCAGGCGCAATCCAATCGAACCGCTCCTCACGGTTCACGCAGGGCACTTATTTTTCAGCCACTCGAGCTCGGCGTGCAGCTACCCGAGTTGCTGATAAAGATCCGAGATCAGCGCCTGTTGGTCGGTCAATGATTCCACACCGCAGCGCTCGAAAACGCTCGACGCGCCGTCGACGAGCTGCTTCTTCCACTGCGCAATTTGCGTGGGATGAATCGAGAATCGCGAACCCAGTTCGCCGCCCGTGGTGGTTTGATTCAACGCCGCAATCGCGACCTGCGCTTTGAAGCTCGCGCTGTGCCGCTTGCGCTTGGTTCCCACCCGCCCCTTCGGCGACATGGCA
>JBKJSI010000254.1:0-4881 GCA_046595915.1 Pirellulaceae bacterium | reverse complement strand
GCCGGCCGCGCCGAGTTGCAAAAAACTGCGCCGCGAAAATCCGTCGCAATATCTCTTTTTTCCACCCAAATTGATTCGCAGCACGCTTTTTCCCTCCAAGGACACGACTAACTAAATTTCATCGATCCATCAACGTTCGTTTATTTATACCACCAATCGGAAATGAGTGTCAATTTGACGGGTAAGCTTGGACCGGCGCAGCAAAACACCCTGCTCGACATCGTCGAGCAGGGTGCAATGTGTACTTGAGGCACCAGTTATGCGTATTTAGGCAGAGAACTTTTCAATGCAGCGTTCGAGCAACTTCTTGGTGGCCATGATGCCTTCCTTTTCGCCGAGCTTGCCGCCTTCGTATTCAATTCCGACGTAGCCGTGATATCCGGCGTCGAGGACGATTTTCATCATTTTGAAATAGTCTGTCTTGGTTTCGTCGCCTTTGTCATCGAAATCATGCGACTTGGCGCTGACGGCCTTCGCGTAAGGCATGAGTTCGGTGACGCCTTTATAGCGGTCATATTCTTCCGAGCCGCTGACTCGGAAATTTCCAAAGTCGGGAAGTGTGCCGCAATTCTTCATGCCGGTCATTTTGATTGTGCCGGCGAGCCAAGCGCCGTTGGAGGAGAGGCCGCCGTGGTTTTCGACAATGACATTTAGCCCATGCTTAGCTGCGTATTCGCCTAAACTATGCAAGCCGTCTGCCGCCAATTTCTGTTGCTCTTCGTAAGATCCCGATGAAGCGGCGTTGACACGAATTGAATGGCAGCCGAGAAACTTAGCGGCGTCGACCCACTTATGGTGCTTCTCAACAGATTTCTTGCGCTCAGCTTCATTAGGATCGCCGAGCCTGCCTTCATTATCGATCATAATGAGTAAGCTCTTCACACCATGATCTTCAGCTCGCTTCTTCATGTCCGCGAGATACTTTTCATCAGTGGCTTTGTCGTGGAACATTTGATTGACATATTCAACTGCTTCAATGCCAAATTCCGTCTTGGCAATCTTGGCGAAATCAAGATGATCTATCTCTTTCTTTTCCTTAATTGCTCGGTGTAACGACCACTCGGCGAGCGAAATGCGAAAAGCCGGATCTTTGGGAGCGGCGAAGAGCGAAGAAGCGCTGAGCGCTGTCGCGGCGGCTGCGCCAGCGGCGACGAAATGACGTCGAGAAATGTTGAGAGTCATTGAAGTAAAATCCTGTGGAGAGGGTGGATAGCAATATCGGCGGACCATGCGGTCGCCGCACGTCGCGCAAGTTGGCTTGGCAGTATAGACTTGTGAAGTGGGCGAAACAACGAATCGCGGCGATTTTCTGCACTTTTGCAAACGATGATTCCACTCTGATTTCTCCCCATCGCGACAAATTCCCGCCTATTCGAGGTTCTCGTGACGGAAACGACATTGGCCAAGCCAGCGCGACTTGTTTCGCTCGACGTGATGCGCGGAATCACCATGGCGAGCATGATCCTCGTCAACAACCCTGGCGATTGGAGCCAAGTTCACGCGCCGCTACTGCACGCCAAGTGGCATGGTTGTACTTTCACTGATCTCGTATTTCCGTTTTTCTTGTTTATGGTCGGGGCGGCGATGCCCTTTTCACTGGAGAGACGACTCGAGAAAGAGGAGCGTCAACAGCTTGTCATCAAAGTGCTCTGGCGCGGCACGATTCTGTTTCTGCTCGGTTTCGCGCTGGGACTTTTTCCAGATGTGCTATGGAAGCCGAGCTTGTTTTTCACGTGTCGCATTCCAGGAGTCTTGCAGCGAATCGCGATTTGCTATGTCGCAGTGGCAATGCTCGCGATCTTCGCTGGTCCTCGAACACGATGGGCTATTTCATTCGGCTTGATCATCGTCTATTCGGTAGGAATGCTCCTCATTCCTGTTCCCGGTTTCGGCGCGGGCTCATTTGAAGTGGAAGGAAATTTCTGCTGGTGGATCGATAAGCAACTGCTATTTGGGCACACTTACGGCGGCTCGCCAGCAAAAGGTTTTGACCCTGAAGGAATTTGGAGCACACTCACCGCGATTGCCGGGACGCAATTTGGCTATTTTGCTGGACAAGTCCTGCGCGGAAGTGACGAGCCCTACAAAAAACTCACCACACTTTTCAGTTGGGCGCAGTTGTCGCTAGTCGCTGGCTACCTGGTCTCGTTTTGGATGCGAATCAACAAACAGCTTGGGACCACGAGCTACCTTTTCATCGTCACTGGGCTGGCTTTGAATTTTCTCGCGCTACTCTACTTGTCAATTGACATTCGCGGTTGGCGATGGGGCAATTCATTTTGGTTGGTATTTGGAACGAGTTCGATCGCCGCCTATGTTCTCTCCAGTGTGTTAGGAGATGGACTTGGGTTGATCCCTATCGGAGAAATGAACTTTAAATCTTGGGTAGTACAGCAGCTGGGGACAATCTTGTCGCCCAAAAACGCTTCCTTAATATGGGGACTGTCTTTTGTAATGCTTTGCTGGGTGCTGATATGGCCACTCTTCAAGGCCAATTGGCGAGTGCGGATCTGATGTGTTGTGCAACAACTCATCTGATTCGGTGTTGAGTTTGCATTTCGTCTTCGCTTCACAAACGATATTATCGGTGAATTGAAACTTCGTATCCGATGCCCGGACCATCCAAACGGCTGCTTTGGATAACTCCCTCTTCAACTCCGAAAATCGCGGGGTATTGCATGGCCCATAGCTGATTTCCTTTTGGGCAAAATTGTCGGGCATTGCCTTCGATTGCTGCGACCGCCGGAACATGCGCGGCGAGACTCGCTGATTGCAGGAACGACATTCCGGGACAAGTTAAATCCTGAACGCAGAGGAACATGCCGAGTTTTTGGGCGGCGGCGGCGAGGATTAGTGATTCGCATTGGCCTTTGCAGGCCTTTAGAGCGACGCCGCTGTACCCAAGGTCGCGGGCAAGGAGCAGGCTTTCGTAGTCGATGAGGGATTCGTCGATCACGACTGGCTTGATCTTCGCCGCAGCATGCATTTTGTTATTGGGAAAGCGTTTTAGATCTCGATGCGTGGGTTGTTCGAGGTATTCGATGCGGTCGAAGGCCTTTTGGGATTTCGACTGGAGTTGGTTCAGAAACTCGATGACGTAATCGACGCTCGGGCATTTTTCGTTGAAGTCGAGGGAGTAGCGCCAGTGATCGCGTTTGAGTTGTGTTTGTCGTTCAACGGCGGCGCGTTCCACGTTCACGACGCGTTCGAGATCCCAGGCTAGGTCATCGCCGGCGAGTTTGATTTTCAGGCGCGTCAGCGAGTCATGTTCAATCCAATCGCCAAGGGTCTCAGGGAGGCCGTCGCCGATTAGATTTGCAACGTCGGCGGGAAAAAGCGGATCGAGGGCGCCGACAAGGTGATAGAGCGGCAGAGTTGGTTTTGGTTTTGTTAGCGTGTAATTGTCTAAGTATTGGCCTTTGAAACTGGCGTCTAGAAAGTGAGAAAGATCCTCATTCATGTAGTCGCAGGATAGCCGTGAGTAGCTGCTGACGTTGTCGATGCGCCCAAAGGCGTCGAAGATGGCGGCTTCGAGGGGGCTGGCGGCTACGCGTTGGGCGAGGACTGGGATTGGCTCGGCGAGTTGATGTGCGAATGCAAATTCGTCCGCGACTTTTTCCTGAAGGTCATGTAGAGGCTGCAAGAAATCGCATGGATGTCCCCAAACCTTCGAATCAGGAAACGATTGGGTTACCACAGCGCCAAACCGCCCCATTTCCAGAAGGGTGCTCTCGCTGCTCAGTTTGGCCGAGGGCCAAGCCCAGACGTTGCCTAACGGCATGCTGCCGTAGCCAACGCCGCGTTTGCCGGCGCGATTCTCGACTTCGATTGTGACGTGCAATAACTGCACACTCGTAACGACTCGACCGCCGAACTTGATCGGAGAGCGATAGTCGATCGATTCCACCGCGTGTCGCGCGTTGAGAATGCGAATGTCGGTGGGCTTGGACATGGGTGCGACCTTTCACGGAGGCGGTCACGGCGAGAGAGGTCGCCGTGGTACGCCGCAGTGTTACTTCGCGGGCTAATCGCGCCAATCGGGAGAGACAATCGATTGGTGACCAGCATTCGTTTGCAAAGGTTCGTTACCGGTTTACGGACGCCTGAGAGGGGGCGGCTCCGTAAGGGCCGCTTCGCGCCGCCGGGGTTTTGGCGGGCTTGCGCTGCGCCAATTCTCGGCGGAGATTGCGATCGAGATACTCCTGGTTGACGGTTTCCGGGTCATACGTCGTCCAGGTTTCGATCACGGATTTGGCGTGGACCTTGCGCATGACGTTGCCGTCGCGCGAGTCGTGCCAGATGGCTTGGTAGCCGCCACCCGGTAACTTCATCGGTAGTTGCGTTGGCGTTTTTAGCGAGCGCCAAGCACGAACGATGTAGCGAGATTGAGATGGAGACCAGTCATAGAAGATGACCTGGTCGAGTTGCACCTGTCCGCTGTCGTTGACGAAGTGATTGATCTCAATCACGTCAACGGAATCTTCCGCGGCGAGTGCGTGTGAATGGCCCCCGAGGGCGCTCAACGACAATAGTAGTAGCGTGGCGGTTCCCACCGTCGCACCTCCCTGAACAGTAGTTCGAGAGTTCGATCTAACGGTTGGAATGCGAACACACGCCCGGGCTTTTTC
Source organism: Pirellulaceae bacterium (assembly GCA_046595915.1). Classification (GTDB taxonomy): domain Bacteria; phylum Planctomycetota; class Planctomycetia; order Pirellulales; family Pirellulaceae; genus JBKJSI01. The sequence continues at coordinate 253 of JBKJSI010000254.1, read as the reverse complement.
GCATCCTCTTACGTTATCGTCAACTTGAATGTGGGAAATGAGAGCTTTTCCCACACCTCGGCTTTTACAAGACCGAAGGCAGACTGCTCAATAGCAATCGTAGGTCAATGGCCTTGGAAAAAGCAAAAAATCGAGTTGCGGGTTGCCACAATCGGCAAGGGAGTCACAGCTTAAAACGGTGGAGCGGTTCTTACTGTGCAGCGGCGGTAAACGCCCGGGTTATGAAATCAAAGCGGGGCAAGAGTTTCCCAGA
>JBKJSI010000051.1:0-6466 GCA_046595915.1 Pirellulaceae bacterium | reverse complement strand
ACGATCACCTGCGTGGTTTCGCTGAGTCGGGCTAGTTCTTCCAGCGCGGCGAGCGTGCGGCCATCGTCGACGACATATTTGTCATGTTCGACGAAGGCCGCACGCTCGCCGCGCTGGAAGAACTAGCCCGACTCAGCGAAACCACGCAGGTGATCGTCCTCACTCATCACGCCCACGTACTCGAGCTCGCGTTAAGCGGCCTCGGCGAATCCCGCTGCGTTACCCACGAACTAACCCAAACCGGCCCATTTCGCACCAGGGCCCAAATCCATCAAGCGCACTCCATTCCACCGAGTCCCACTCCCGTCAGCCCGACGCGCAAGCGAGGGACGAAGAAACTCGCCAGCGACTAGCGGGCCCGAACTCACTTTTTGCCGTCGTCCCGCCAAATTACGAGACCAACGATCACCCCGAGTAAAAGCAACTCCACAATCAGCGCCGTTTGGCCATACTCATTAATAAGCCGGTCTAGGCCCGATCCGGCAAGGTTTCCTGCCGGGTCGCGAATCGCTCGGTCGGCCCGGACCATCATTACGCAAAACAGCATCGCGGTGACGCAAAATGCGCCCCCCACGACAATTAGCGCTATCTGCAGGACTTTTTGCATCGAATCCCTGGTACGCTCAGAATACAAACTACTGACGCGACATCTTGAAATGCGGCCTTGAATCGCCGCCCCGATCACGACAACATGGTAAGGAGGCTCTGACGCCCTTCAGCCGACTCCTTGATCCAACGTAATCCTAACCGAAGAGCTTCGCGATGGGAGATGCATTCAATCCCTATTCCCATTGGCTAAAGCTGCCGCCGCAGCGATGGAAGCCGACATACTATGAAATCCTCGGCATCGAGCGATCGGCGAAGGATAAGGACGAGATCATCGCTCGGGGTAAGAAGCTCTATGCTGAAGTGAAAGCGGCTCCTCTCGTAGGGCGCGAAAAGGAACAGAAAGCGCTGCTCTCGGAAATTGAGGAAGCCGTTCGCACGTTCGCAAGCAACTCGAAGCGCGCAGATTATGACTCTCATCTGGATCCAGCAATTGGGGAGAGCAATGCAGATACGAAGCCGATCGAGACCAAATTGCGAGCAGCCGTTCCAACTGCGCTAGGCGCAGCGAAGGTTCCGAAGCCGGATGAACCTGCATTTTCCCTCAGCCCTCGTCCCAGCGCGCCGTTGTCAACTTTCTCGATGCCTCCCATGGCGCTGCCCAGTTCAGCGCCGTCGATTCCGTCTAGTGTTCAAACAGCACCGTCGGCGCGGCCGGTAGCTCGACCTAACACGACTCCCATTCAGGCCTCCACGGCAAATGGTGTTGTGGCGACGCCGCTGATTCAAAAGGGTGTTGGCCCTGCAAAGTCCACGGCTGCCGCCTCCGTGGAACGCCATCGCAAGACGCAGGCTCGCAACAACTCGATTTTGATTGCGATGTCCGGCGGCTGCGTGCTTTTGGTTGTCATTCTCGCGGTACTTTTCCGTGGTCAAATCGCCAATGCGCTTGCCAGTAATACGCCGAAGCCGCCCATTGAAGAGAGCGGTCCAAATATCGAAAAGGTCATCAATGCAGTAAAGCCTACTGATTCAAAGCCCAACGAAACGAAGCCTGTCACCAACCCGCCTTTGGAAACGGTTCCAGAAACCAAGCCCGAAATGAAGCCGGAGCCGGCTCCTGAAACAAAACCCGAGATGAAGCCGGAAGTGAAACCCGAGCCCGAGCCAACTCCTCCGCCGATGCCAATCACCTTTACGGCGGAGGAAGCAGCGAAACTGAAGGTGCATTGCGAGGCGATTCTCGTCGCGATCAAAACCCGCGACGCCGCCAAAGCCGCGTCAGAACTAGAGCAGGCAGAAGCTCTCGCTAAACCACCTGGCGCAAAGGCCACCATTGAAAGTCTAGCGACGATTGTTGGCCCCTTTCGCGCCTTTTGGGGCGCTTTTGATGAGGCTTGGAAATCACTGAAGCAAGGAGACGAAGTAGCAGTCGGCGCCAGCACGAAAGTTAAAGTTGTATCGATCAGTGAGACGGAGCTCGAAATCGAAACGGCTTCCGGCAAACGCAAGCAGACTCGAGAGAGTATTTCGACGGGCCTACTGATAGCACTGGTTCGCACCAAACTTGACCCTGCTACACCGGATGGCAAGTTGGCGCTAGGCGTATTTCATTTGCTCGACAAATCGGGCAACGCAGAGGAGGGAGCGAAATTACTTGGTGAAGTGAATGCGACATCACTTACACCCGATCTCATCAAATCGATCCTTGCTGAGAAGTTTGACTTCGCATCCCAAGTTACAGGTGCAACTCCGACCGAGGCCACTCCGCCGCCGAAGACCGCTCCCAGCAACGACGCAACTCAGTCGCTTGTCGACAAACTACGCACTGCGCTTCGTGATCGAAATTTGACCGAGGCGGCCAAACTAGAAGCTGAGCTCATGAAGGTTGCAGAGATGCCGGATGCCAAACCAGAGCTTGCCGCCGAAGTGCAACTCTCTAAGTATGCGACTCAGTTTTGGAACCTAGTTTCGAAGGGGATCGATACCTTTGAGGGGACTGAGGAAATTCAGATTGGGGACGAAGTGATTGTCGTTATCGAAAAAGCGAAGAACAAACTGATCTGCCGAGTGCGAGGTAAGCGAACGGAATACACCGTCAAGGACATGCCCGTCGCAGTTGCTTTGGCTGTTGCAGAGAAGACCAGCGACAAGTCATCCGCCGCGTTCGATCTCGCCAAAGGTGCGGTCTACTTTACACAGAAAGTCCCGGAGGCATCTAAGGCGAAAGAGGCCTGGGAAGCGGCCAAGGGGAAAGGCGCAGCGGCGGCTGAGTTGCTGTTGATCCTGACGCCGTAGTGTGGTTTGAGAAACCTCAACCCAAGAAGCACAAACAGCCGGGGGACTTCTGCAACGAAGTCGGCCCCGGCTGTTTGACTCCAGTGGTCGACTCAAAGTCGTTCGTCGAAACGAACGGAAATGAGTGACTCGACACTGGAAAAAATATACTAGCGGCGAGCCAGAATCAATCTCCGGCCCCATTTTGTCTGAGTTCTCGCTTCAACAAGCGATCGCTTCGGGCCTACTTTTCGCCCGGGAGATCGTCCCATGCGAGCCTTGAAGCAGGCGCCAAAGCAGGGCTTTCGGTTGTCGCGGAAGGTGCAATCGGCGGCGTTGGGAGGGCTGGCAATGCGGCTGGAGCATTCGGTGGTGCGGGTATCGCTGGGATGAATTGCACGCCTGGGGGCGCGGGCGTTGCAGGGGCGGCTGGAGTTGCAGGTGTTGCTGGAGTGGCTGGAACTCCCGGAATTCCGGGAACGCCTGAGTTCAATGGTACGGAGTAAGCTCGAGGAGTGGCGGCTGGGTCCGCGCCGGTTGCAGGCACTTCGACGCGTGCCCTCACTCGGGTCGGTGCGGGAGTCGCCACCGCAGGAGGTGCGATTGCGGGCGCTACTTGATAGCGGAACACTGAAGGCGCGGCGGCAGCAGAGGCGGGATCTGGGTGGACGTAAACGTGGATTACGATTGGAGCGCCGGGGGCGACGGTGGCAGTAGTCGCTGGGTTGCGTGAAGTGCGAACGTTGACGGCAACGGGAGGGGCGGCTATCGCTGGGGCAACCTGGACTGCTCGGGTTGTGGGCGTAACGTTGATCGTTCGATACGCCGCGGGGTGTGACGGTCCTGCGAGTGCTCCACCGGATCTTAGTTGTTGTGAAAGGGCAGCGACTTGGGCTTCGAGTCGTGCGATGCGTTCTTCAAATCCGTCAGGGGCGGCTTGGGTTGTCCAAGTCGCTGGCGCTGCTTGGATGGGTGAATTCAACGAATCGGAGGGCGAGGTGGCCTCTGCGGAGCGCCAAGTAAGGACGTCGCCGCTTGCTAGAGCGAAGGTTTCGACCGTGGGATCGACAGCTGGCGCAATGACGGTCGCGGGGATGAAAATATTGCCGGGAACAACTGGGCTGTTGATTGGGTTGGCGACTGGCGGTTCTTGTGCGATTGCGCCAATTGGCGCGGCGATCATGAGCATTGTGATGCTCGAACGAAGCCAATTTCGATTCATGGGAACTCACTTTTGGAGAAAGTTTTGGAGGGAAAACCAGGGGAGTAAATGTTGGGAGTTTGAATTTCAGGTGTACTAAAAGCCAATCGTGTCTTCGCCGGTCAATTCGGCGATCCTTCGCTCGATGATCTCCTTCTTTGAGGTGTTGCGTTTCTCGATGGCTTCACGGAGCTTTTTTACTTCTTCTTCAATGCGCTTCAGTTGCAACTCGCGTTGTTCTTGACGGACTGCAAAGTGCGCTTCGACGGAGGCGATTAGTTCTGTCTTGATTTCCGCTTTCTTTTCGGCTGTGGCGTGTTTCAGTGAGGCGACGAGCTCGGTTGTCTTCTTGGCGAAGTCTTGTTCCTTCTTGACGAGCTCTTGCATCTCTTTGTCGAGCGGCGTCGAGTAGCGATAGAAGGGGGCGGACTGCGTGTAATAGGTCATATTGCTTGGTGAAAACACCGGCGCCGCAATCGCAGGAGTTGTCTCGACGTTGGTGCTTCGAGCACGCACGGCGCGAGGGGCGGCGTGCGGCGTACTTGGAGCTTGTGGCTCAACTGCAACACCACCTGCCACTCTCGAAGGAGTACGAGGCTGTGCAACTGGGGCAGTTGGCGAAGGCGTCGTTGGCAGGCCGGCTGCCGGATCTTGGGGGGCCAAAGCGCGAACTGGCGGCTCAGGTTCTGATGGCGGCAATGGTGCGCTTTGGCCTAGCACCATGCTGGGGACCCAGAGCCCTACGCTCATCAGGAACAGACAACTTGCGTACACCGACTTCATACTTAAGACTCCGTTTAGAAAAAGGAATGTGATGAACTAGGAATAGAGTGAAAAGAGGCTAAAAGGGCTCGAATTCAAGGCCTGCGGTCAATTCGCCGATCTGGGCGAAAACCTCTGAGAGCGCCGGTTCGTCGCCGACCCACGGGTCGCGACCTTGATTGAGCGCTCGCTGCGTTGCCGCCAACTTGACATCGATCTCGTCATTCCATAGCGAGTTCGTTTCGCTTGCGGTCGGAGGCCGAGACCAAGAATCGATTGCAGGCACAGTTAGGTCCACGTTCTTGTCATTACCATTCGTATCATTGCGTTGCGCGATTCCCAATTGGGTGCTTGATGGGCTTAATGTGAGGCCCAAGGTGAGAGCGATCAGTAGCACCATTGCGGTCGAAAGGCCGACCCACGCCAAGTTGCGACTTGATGCGGATCGGGAATCACGCGGTCGGAGCCAATCGCTTTGGGCAGCAACTTCATTTTCCAGTTTCGCGGCGATTCGTTTCCAATCAAAGTCGATGATGGCGCTCTCGAGCGTTTCACCAAGAGCCACGAAGGCTTCGCGCGAGCCAGCATATTGCTCATTCGTACGAGAGCGTGTTGGGCTGGTTATTCGCAAAAGCTCTTCGGCGCCAGGTGTTGGCCCGATCTCGCTTGACTCTTTTGTGTTCATCATTCGGACTCCACCATCTGTTTTCGCAGTTTGGCTAGACCTCGATGGCAATGGCTAAGCACCGTTCCGAGTGGCGCGTTCATTTCTTGGGCGATCGATTCGAAGTCGAGGTCGCCAAAATATCGCATTAGCAAAACGCGTCGCTGGGGAGGTGAAAGGGTGTGCATGCTGGCTTGTAGTCGTTCGATCGATTCGGTGAGTTGAAGGCCACCTTCCGGAGGCCCGGTCACGGCGTGAGGTTGATTCATTTGCCAACCGTCGTCGTCGAGATGAATCTCTAGCCTTTTACGGCGCGAGAAATCGATCACGAGTCGGTCGGCGATCCGAAGTAGGTAGGCTTTAGGCGAACCTTGTTCGGAGTATTGCGCCCGAGCTTGCCAGGCTCGGCGGAAGACATCTTGGGCCAAGTCTTCCGCGATGTCTGACCGCCGCGTGAGCGCGAAGAGGTAGCCGTACACAGCGCGTCCGTATTGGCGGACCCACTCCGTCAGGCGCATCGCATCCGAGAGGACTTCGGATCCGTCGCTCATTTCCCCTCACTGTTGGCGGTCATCCGTTCTCGTTCCGAAGGTAGTAAACGGGGGTTTGGTTGGATTATTGCAATGTGAAGTGAAAATGGCGTAGCCGGGCTACGGCTTTCATCAAAACTAGTGCTAAGGCCATGGCATGAAATAACTTACAGCGTTGCGGCATCTGCGCGCGAGGGCGTCCAGCGCCGGCTGCTCTTTTTAGAGACTCAGTTGCCGGGCTGGTTTTTGGGTTCGGTTTTTAAACGCAGAGGCGCAGAGGGCGCGGAGGGGCAAGGGAGAGAGTCTAACTCGAGTTGGCGTAAGCTGGTGATTCTTTGAGGCTTCTTAGAGATTCTTGGACTTCGGGAGGCTGAAAGGTGATTTCGGAGTAGGGTGGTAGTTCGATGTAGGGTTCGAGTGCGATCTCGTCGTGAGTCCTCGCTAACGCTTCGGGTTGGGATTCTTTTGAACCGCTAATGGACGCTA
>JBKJSI010000869.1:0-9092 GCA_046595915.1 Pirellulaceae bacterium | reverse complement strand
TCGGATTGAGTTTGATTCGCTTCCATGAACGCGGAGATTACCAACCTTCGCAAAATCGCGCAAGTTCATGTCGGTAACCAATTACGATTTCCCTTGTGAGGATTGCCATCAACGGGTGTCAGCGAAAAGCGCCACAGGGCGCCGTCCCAGGAGCCGAATTCCTCTTGGGCGCTTACCACATTTGATGCAGTGAATAACAACGAACAACATGCAAAGGCTAGAAGCGATCGTCGCCACATGAAGGTCGATCCATTCATCGAAATCGGGTCCATTTGATGGAGAGCTATTTTGAGGTGACTATAAAACCAATACGAGCGAGCATTCTACCGAGCCGCCGGGGCGCCATGCAATTTGGCAAACTCTCCGCTAGGATGAAACTTCGATAAAGATGTGTCCCTTGACTAAGCCGTTGAACTACCTCAACCCATGTTCATCGATCAGCTCGTTAAGGGCTTCCCAAAACTTGTCGCCATCGAGTTCGCGGCCATTGCCAAGGAATACGATGGTGCGTTTTCTGAGTAGATCGTGATAGTAGTAAGTTCCAAATCCACCCCAGCTGCCGGTGTGGCCGAAGCCATGAATCTTGGATGGCTTGTCGTAATACAGGCTCCAGCCGAGACCGTAGCCGTTGATCTTTCCATCGCGAGTTTTGGAGAGTTGTAGCGCGGATTTGAATGTTGCAGCGCGGAGTAGTTTTTGCGAGAGAATGGCTTTGTCCCAAGCGGCCATGTCTTCGAGACTGCACCAGATGGCGCCGTCGCCCACGGTGAGCAGTGTTTCGTTGCGGTGGGGCGGCGTGCCCCAGGTTTCTTGCCACTCTCCTTTCGTTTTCTCGTAACCGATTGCGTCGATGCGTGTTTTGGATTCAGGAATGCTGCCGGGGCCTTCGTTGACGAAGGCGGTTTTCATTCCGGCGGGGTCGAAGATCGCTTCGCGCATGAATTTTCCATAGGACTTTCCGGAGACGCGATCGATGATGACGGCGAGGAGCATGTAGTTGGTGTTGTTGTACTGGTACTTCTGGCCGGTGGGAAAATCGAGTGGGATATTCTGCCGTTTGAACTCGCCGATGTAGTCGCTATTGAGCCAGTAACCTTTGTTTTTCTTCGAGACGTTTTCGAAGTTTAGGTAAGAGGCGAGCCCGGAGGTGTGGTGCAAGAGATTGCTGATCTTGATCGGGTTTTTGTCGTCGTAGGCGGGTATCTCAGTGATGTGTTTGCGGATGTCGTCATTAGTATCGAGTTTCATATGCTCTTGCAGTATTAAGATCGCGGTGGCCGTCATTGTCTTGGAGACCGAAGCGAGCTCGAACATCGTTCGTGGGGTGATTGTCTGATGGTCTTTGAGGCGGGCGAGGCCGGTGCAACGCATGAAGGTCGGTTCATTTTCTTGTTGGATGAGCACTGCGATGCCGGGAAGATCGTCGGTGAAGCCGTAATACTTGACAAGGCGATCGAACTGCTTATCGAGGGGGCTTTCGGCGAAGGCCTGTTTCGCTCCTGCGAGGAGTGCCAAGGTTGTGGTAGTCGCGATTTTTAAGAGCGCGCGGCGGTTTTGCATTGGTGTGGATGTGCCTGAGAGATCGATGTTCTTGGCGCTTCGGCTGGGGGCGGATTGTCGGGGAGACGGTTAGAGATTGCACGCTGGTCTTGCGACAATTCAACCCCAGGCACCCTCCATGATCGACACCCATGCTTATTTTTGAGGGAAAATGATTGCTAGCGGGGTCTCGGGAGGCAGGCCACGGATTTTCTTAAATTCATAGACAACGTGTCTTGACTCAATAGACAGGGTGTCTATCATACGGGTGTCGCTGAGGATGCGGGCCTCTGAAGATGCCAGTGCGGATGGTTGCGACGAAGGAGCTCTTTGTGACGCAGGAAAAAACACCACTTGCTGATGCGGAGCTTGCAGTCATGCAGTTCCTCTGGGAGCAGGGGAAGCAGACGGCGCGGCAGATTCGCGAGTCGCTTTATGGCGAGGATACGGCCTCGAATAATGCGACCGTGCAGAAGCTGCTCGCGCGGCTTGAGCAGAAGGGCTATGTGCAGCGCGACCGCAGCCAATTTGTGCATTCGTTCAAGGCGAGTGTCTCGCGCCCGCAATATTCCAATCGTCAACTCGAATCGCTGGCAGCCAAACTGACGGGCGGCTCGCTGGTTCCGCTTATCTCGCACTTGGTGGAGAGCAAAAAACTCTCGGCTCAAGAGCGGCGAGCCATTCGTGATTTGCTAGACGGCAGTGCTGATTCTTAGTGGCAACACTTCATACCCCAACTCCCTAGTCGGACATTCCCAAAACCTGTGGTGAGACTTGGCGATGCAGGCATTTTTATGGGCGATTGTCGGGAACACACTTTTCGCGGCGCTTTTGGCGGCGATGGTGTGGCTGGCGAGCGGACTACTTCGTCAACGCCCCGCGCTGTTGCATGCGCTTTGGATTTTGGTGCTTTTGAAACTCGTTACGCCGCCGCTGTTTGATGCTTCGACGTTTTTTGCGGTGGAAGCGCCGCATCGCGCAACGTCAGCGAAGCATGTTGCAGAGGACGAACAGGCAATCAGCATTTCGGAGACGATCGCGGAGAATATCGCGATCATGGAAGCCCAACTGGAGCAAGCGCGACTTGATCAATTGGCGCATGCGAATCGGCCTTGGTGGCCGATGCTGCTGCTCGCGGTTTGGGCGATTGGCTCGATTGGGTTTTTGAGTATCGCGTTTTATCGGGCGACACGATTTGGCTGGCTCGTTCACTGTGCGCCGCTGGCGGATTTGAAATTGACGCTGGTGGCCGAAGAGCAGGCCGCGAGGCTCGGGCTCCATTATGTTCCGACCATGAAAGTGGTGACTGCGTGCATCTCGCCGCTCGTTTGGCAAACGCCGGGCGGGACGACGATTGTGTTGCCGCAGAAGCTCGTGGGTGAGCTTGGGCCGGATCAATTGCGACTTCTCTTGGCGCATGAGCTGGCACACGTTCATCGAGGTGATCCGCTCGTCCGCTGGTTCGCGCTCGGTGTGCTAACACTGCACTGGTGGAACCCGATTGTTTGGCTGGCCGTGCGGCAGATTGAAGCCGCGCAGGAAGCTTGTTGCGATTCACTGGTGCTCTCGGCGAGTGGGGCAAGTCCCAAACGCTATGCCGAGATGCTGCTGACTACTGTTGATTTTCTGGCCGGGCAAGAAACGCCGCCTCCTGCCCTGGCCGCCGGATTCACTAGCGGCAGTTCCCTTAAAGGAAGATGCGAAATGATCCTCTCGAAACGAACCCCGTTCGCCTTGCGGCCGGCGGCGCGATGGATGCTCGCCGTACTCGGCTTGGCGATTCTGCCGCTCTCGACGCCGCTCTTTGGGCAAGAAGAAAAGAAGCCTTCGGGCGACGAGCTCTCCGCCCGGGTGGAGCGGATTGAGAAAGCGCTTGAAGAACTCAAAGCGATGCTAGGCAATCGCGCAAAGGAAGATGTCGTCGTTCGCGACCGATTGGAAGCCGCGAATGCTGAACTCGCTAAGAGAATGAAAGCGATGCATGACGAAGAGTCGACGATGCTTCGCGCCAAAGCCGAGGAAGCTCGCGCTATGGCTGAGCGGGAACGAGCTATGGCTCATGAAGGGTTGGCCAAGGCCAAAAACGCCGAAGCAAAAGTGAATGACAAAGTTGAAGACCTTCATGGCAAGATCCATGGCGATATTCATGCCAAGGTCCACGGTGACGCGGCGCGTATGCAAGAGGAACTTGCCCGAGCCGGCAAGGAACATGCCGTAGCGGCCGCCAAGATGGCAGAAGAGATCGCGAAGGTTCATGGCGAAAAGGCCGCGAAGTATGCCGAAAAAATGAGCGCCGACATCACGGACAAAGTGAAGTCGCATGTCGAGCAAGCCCAGAAATATGCCGAGAAGCATGGTGAGCACGCTGAGAAGCATGCGGAGGCGATCGCTCGCGATATTGAAAAGCAAGCCGAGAAGATCGCTCGCGACGTCGAGAAGCATGCGGAAGGCTTTGCGCGAGACGCCGAAAAATTCGCGAAGGACGCTGTGGAAAAGGAACTTCCCAAAGTGAAGGAGCATCTGGCTCATGTGCAAGAGCAGATGGCGATGGAAGCCGAGAAACTCGCTAAAGTCGCGGAAGAAATGTCGAAGAATCCTGAGATGAGGAAGGAATTCGAGCAGGCAAAGGAAAAGTTTGGCAAGCTGACGGAACGTTTGAATTCGATGAAGGACAAGGATCTTGGGAAGCTCAAGGACTTGAAGGAACGAAAAATAAAAGAGGACTCCTCTTCTTCGGATGTGCGAGAAGAGAAGGTCAAGGAGGAAGGAAGCAAGGCGGAACGCCGAGCGATTGAAGAACAACTACGCGCCCGTGAGCACCAGATCCGCGACTTGCAGCGTGAAGTGGAAAAGCTTCGCAAGGAGCTAGGCGGCGGCGAGCGTCGCTCGAAAGTGAATCGCGAAAAGCAATCAGCCGATGCTCGCGAAGTACCGGTGATTGGCAAGATTCCATATATCAGCAAGCTCTTCCGCAATAAGAATGTTGATGAGCAGGTCGATGCGATTGAGGAAGTGGAAATGGACCTCGACGTCGACATTGAGGAAGAGATGGATATCGAAGTCGACGTTGATCTCGAAGACGCGGACGAAATGGAAGAGGCTGAGGAAATTGAGGAAGCCCTCGAGAAGCCAGAAAGTGCTGATCGTTTAATCGAGCGAAAAATTCGCCGAGAAGACAAAGAACCGCTCTCGGCAATCGAAGTACTCAAGCGCGAGCGTGTACGAGAAGGCCGTCTTGAGAAGAAAAGTGCTGACGCGCCGTTGAAACCTTAAGCTGAGTTTGAGAGTAAGAACAGAGAAGAGGCAAGACTCCAGTCGCGGCCGAATCGCAGGTTTTTTCGCCCGGGTTGACTCCCCTGAGGCGAAGGGGTTTGTGGTTCGGCCCGACTTTTTTATTTGGTGACCGCGATGGCCAGTTTCGCGGGTGCATCACCAATCTCGACATCAATGGACTCCATGCCAGCTGGAATTGTCAGCTCAAGCGTGGTCGCCAAAGTCTCTTCCATGATCCAAGTCCGGTGCTTCTCCAGTGCTTCGCGCAGATCCGCATTCTCAGTTTCGATGTAGACCTCAATCCGATCCGTAAACTGACAACCCATCTCCTTGCGGCGATCTTGAATCACGCGAATCGCGTCGCGCGCGAGGCCTTCTAATATCAAATCCCGCGTCAACTCGGTCGTCAGCACGACCACGCACAAATTACTTTGAGCCGCCGCAAATCCGGGCTTGGCTTGGAGGCGCACTTGGATATCGTCTGCGGTGAATTCCATTGCTTCGCCATCGATGGTCATCACGACTTTGCCAGCGTCTCGCAGCTGAGCTTGGAGTTCGGCGCCTTTTGCTTTTTGAAATGCTGTCTTTACCGCAGGCAGTTTTTTACCAACACGAGGGCCAAGTGCCTTCAAATTGGGCTGCACTAGATAGTCAACGAACTGATCGGCAGCGGTGACGTACTCGACGACTTTCACGTTGAGTTCATCGCGGAGGATTTCATCATGTTCCGCGAGCCAGGCGTGGTGCGAAGCGTCGGCAAGGACGACGTCGACCTTGGAGAGCGGTTGACGGACTTTGAGCTTCGCTTCGGTTCGCGCGGCGCGACCGAGGGAGGCGATTTCGCGGAGGAGGCCCATACGTTTGGAAAGCGTTTCGTCGATGAGCTTTTCATCGGCAACGGGGTAGTCGCAGAGATGGACGCTCTCGAGCGCGGCGGCCCCAAACGTGCCCGCGAGATTACGCCAGAGAGATTCGGCGATGAACGGCGTGAAGGGTGCGATCAACTTCGCGAGCGTTAGAAGACACTCGTAGAGCGTCCAGTAAGCATCCAGCTTATTCACATCGCGGGTGTCGCCGCTCCAAAAGCGGTCGCGGCTGCGGCGGACGTACCAGTTGCTTAGCGCGTCGACGAACTTCGTGATCGCAGCGCAGGCTTCGTAGTTGAGGTAGCGATCCATCTGCAAAGTCACTTCGCGCACGGTTTGATGGAGTTCACTGAGAATCCACCGATCGAGTTCGCCGCGTTTGGCGATCGGGCGATACGATTTGGCTTTGGCAAAGACTTCGGGCTTGATGTCGTGAACGTCGCCGGATACTTCAGCGGCAGGATCGAAGCCATCGATCTTGGCATAGGTGATGAAGAAGCTGTAGACGTTCCAAAGCCGCAGCAAAAACTCAGGGATGCTCTCCTTGATCGAGCGTTCGGCATAGCGGATCGTCGTCCAGGGCGGCTGGGTCGCGAAGAAGTACCAGCGCAGCGCGTCGGCGCCATATTTGTCGAAGATCTCGCCGGGCTCGCGATAGTTGCGTTTGCTCTTGGACATCTTGCCGACGAGCTGCGAGAAATTTCCCTTGCCCGCTGTTTGCAGCGCCTCTTCTTCCGACAGAAAGACTTGCTTGCCATCCTTGGTTTCCCACCATTCGGAAAGCATGAGCCCTAGCACGATGCAGGTCTTGAAGGGATGCGGATATTTCCTCTCTGGAAACAAGAGGGTGCTGATCGCGTGTTGGCTATAGAACCAGCCGCGGGTCTGGTCGAGGGCTTCGCTGATAAAGTCGGCGGGGAACTGGCTCTCAAACTCGGCTTGCCCCTTGTGCGGATAGCCCCACTGCGCGAAGGGCATCGCGCCGGAGTCGTACCAACAGTCGATCACCTCGGTGACGCGGCGCATGGTCGCGCCGTTCGCGTAAGGCGAGTCGTAGGTGATCGAATCGATATAGGGTTTGTGAACCTGCAAATCGTCGGGCAGGTCGGGGTTGGCTTTCTTCGCCGCTTCCCAGACTTCCTTTCCTTTGGCGCCCGGCTTGGCGAGGAGGGCGGGATAACTATCGATCGCTTCCATTTTTCCGGTCTTATCGCAGACCCAGATCGGTAGCGGCGTGCCCCAAAAGCGTTCGCGCGAGAGCGCCCAATCGACATTCGTTTCAAGGAAATTGCCGAAGCGCCCGTGCTGGATGTGCTCGGGAAGCCACTGGATCTGCTCATTATTGGCGAGCATTTGCTCCTTGAACTGCGACGTGCGGATGAACCAACTGCGGCGCGGATACTGAATCAGTGCATCCTCCGGCGCACGCCAGCAAAACGGATACTCATGCAAATACTGCTCTTGATGAAAGAGCAGGCCACGATCTTTGAGATTGCGGGTGATGTCGCGATCGCATTCCTTTACCCAGCGGCCTTTGTACGGCGGGGCCTCATCGGTGAATTTGCCATCGGGCCCGACGGCGCAGATCATCGCGGGGCCGTCGCCCGGCTCGAATCGCGCTTGCTCAGTTAACAAGAGTTGGAAGTCCACCTCACCAAACGCAGGCGCTTCATGCACCGCGCCAGTACCGCTATCGACGGTCACAAAATCCGCAGCCGTAATCCGCCAGGCGCGATGTTGCTTCCCTCCGCCGGCCTCTTTAGTGAGTTTTCCTTCGGGATCGCCCTTACCGCGATAAAAGTCGAAGGGGGGAACATAGCGTTTGCCAATGAGATCGATGCCTTTGCAGGACGCGAGCGGCTTGAGTTCGCGTTTCACCTTAGCCGCGATCGTTTCGACGAGGGCAGTCGCAACGATAAGCTTGTGGCCGGTCTCCACATCGAGCACCGTCGTGTAGTCGAGTTCCGGATGCACCGCCGCAAATTGATTGCTCGGCAGCGTCCAAGGAGTGGTCGTCCAGACGAGGAGCGAGGTATCAGGATCATCGACAAGTGGAAATCGCACGAAGACACTCGGATCGGCGACTTCGCGGTAGCCTTGACCTACTTCGCCAGAGCTTAGCGCAGTGCCGCCCTGCGCCCACCACCAGACGATTTTGTGACCTTGATAAAGCAGCCCGCGATCGAAAAGCTGCTTGAGCGACCACCAGACGCTTTCGATGTAGCTTTGGTGATAGGTGACATAGGCCTCCTCAAGATTGAGCCAGAAGCCGAGCCGCTCGGTGACGCGCTCCCATTCCTGCATGTAGCGCCAGACACTTTGTTGGCATTTTTGGATGAAGGGCTCGATGCCGAAGTTCTCGATCTCCTCCTTGGAGTGGATGCCCATTTCCTTGCAGACTTCGACTTCGACCGGCAGGCCATGCGTATCCCAACCCGCCTTCCGACGACAATAAAATCCCTTCATCGTCCTATAGCGAGGAAAGAGATCTTTTACCGCGCGAGTCAAGCAGTGCCCGGGGTGCGGCTTGCCATTGGCGGTCGGCGGCCCTTCAAAGAAGACAAAATTCGGCTGCCCTTCGCGTTCTTTCAACGATTTTTCATAGATGCCCCGCTCTTTCCAAAATCGAAGAGTCTCTTCCTCCATCAGTGGAAATTTGGCTTGGCTAGGAACGGGCTCGAACATGGTGAAATACTCAAATCTAGGCGGTCACAAAGCCTGTCCGAAAACGGGCTGCAAGCCCTGTAATAAAACAGGCTTATGGCGATTGGGAAAGGGGAGAAAGAGCAGGGCCAGCGGCAACTAAGGAGTTGATTGGGTAAGGACTTGCAGCAAGAAGTCATCGTTCCAGGCGCAACTGCGGCGTTTTCCGATGACGCTGTTCTTGTTGGGATGTTGTTTGAGCAGGGAGAGCAGGAAGCGGTTCAGCCAGGCAAAGTTATCACGGAGGTTGCGATCGCGGATGCGGGATTCGTCTTCGCGAAACGTCATACCCAGACTCCAGTGACAACTGTTTTCGATGCCCCAGTGGCCGCGAACCTCCCGTGCGAAGCATTTCACGCCGACGGGCAAGCTGCTGATGTAGTACCGGCGCTCGACTGACTATTACCCACATTTTTTCGCGGCTCTGGCGCCGCGAAGGAGCAGGCAGAGTTTTTCGTGGCCGCGCCACAAGGTGATCCAGCCCGGTTCGCCATCGCCTTTGCGACCGAGATGCCCGCCGAGTCCGCCCAAATGTCTGACGAAGTCGCGGATCGTTAATTCTTTATCGGCGGGAACGCGACGTACTTGTTTCAGGATCGCCAGCCAGGCCTGAGGCGCTGTCATTTATACACAAGTCCTCCTTTGGACTGTAAGACATCTCCGGAATTGGCACGGGATTTGCGCCGCCGAATGAGCGTCTTTGAAGGACGG
>JBKJSI010000858.1:0-3455 GCA_046595915.1 Pirellulaceae bacterium | reverse complement strand
CGCCACCACCGCCACCACCGCCACCAACTCTCAAAACCACCACCTACCAAAGCCCCGGTATCGGCTCCCCATGATAAATATAGTGCGGGCGCTCCAGCTCATCCCGGTACAACGGCGACTTCAGCGGCCACCACGTTTGATAAATCATCGCCGCGAAAAAGAGCGAAATGTATGCTAAACAAGCGTTTCTAAACCCGCTCGAGCCAATCCACGCACCACAACGTCTCTACCCGACCGATTTTCCCGGAAAGCCCCTGCAAATGGCTCAACCCCGCGTCGTCTTCCCAGTCGCCCTCATCACCGGCGCGGGCAAACAGCGAGTCGGCTGGCACGTCGCCGACGCCCTCGCCGACCGCGGCTACCAATTGGCGATCCACTACCGAACGTCCGAAGCCGAGGCGAAAGACGCTGTCGCGACGTTTCAAAAGAAGGGCGTCAACGCCGAAGCCTTCCGCGCCGACCTGTCGAACGAAAAAGAGGTCGTCGCAATGCTCCGCGAGGTACTCGGCCACTTCGGCCAAATCGATGTTCTCGTGAACTGCGCCGCGATCTGGAAAAGCAAACGCCTCGAAGAGGTCACCGCCGAAGACGTGCGGCTGAATTTTGATACGAACGCACTCAGCACCTTCCTCTGTTGCCAACACGTGGGTCTCGCGATGGTCCAGCAAGAGCAAGGCGGCAGCATCGTGAACCTGGGCGACTGGGCCGACGCGCGGCCCTACCTCAATTACGCTGCCTATTTTCCGTCGAAGGGCGCGGTCCACACCATCACCCGCACGATGGCCGTCGAACTCGGCTCGCGCAACCCGCTCGTCCGCGTCAATTGCATCCAGCCCGGCCCCGTAATGCTGCCGCCCGACCTGCCACAAGCCGAACGCGACGAAGCGATCAACGCCACGCTCGTCAAACGCGAAGGGAGCCCCAAGAATATCGCCGCCGCCGCGATTCACTTCATCGAAAACGATTTTATCACCGGCGCCTGCCTCCCCGTCGACGGCGGCCGCACGATCTATGCGCCTGAAGCATCCGATTAAGCCACGTCGTGCGCCACGAGCAATTCCTTCAGCGCCGCCCGGGCGCGATGCAACCGCGTCTTCACATTCGCCTTCGAAATCGCGAGCGCCTCCGCCGTTTCTTCAGTGCTCTTCTCATCAATATCGCGCAGCAATAGAACCTCGCGATGGGCCTCCGGCAGACGATCGATGCAATGCCTCACCAGTTCGCGGGTCTCCGAATCGATGCGAGGCTCCGGGTTCGCCATCAGCCAAGGAGATCGCACGCTCTCCCGAAATCGCTGGCGATCGCTGCAAGACGGCAAATCGTCAATCGAGCATTCCTCGCGCCGCTTCGTCGCCCGAATCCGCATCAGCGCGGAGTTGACGGCGATGCGATGAAGCCAAGTCGCAAGCCGGGAGTCGTTGTGAAACCTGCCGATCGAGCGAAAGACGGAAAGCAAGGCTTCCTGCAGCGCATCGTTGCTGTCGTGCTCTTGCAAGAAGCGCCGAATCACGGCCAGCATCTTCGGGCCATGCTCGCGAACCAGTTCCTCGAAGGCGTCCGCATCCCCGTTTCGCAAGCGGTTCAAAAGGCGTCGCTCAAGCAGTTGGGGGGAGAGTGCAATCATGGCAGGCGTCGCGTGTTCTGGGCAAAAAGTCTTGGAAGCGTTGTCCCGTCGCGCTCTATAGAAGCGAATGCCGTGCCAAGACTCGAAAGTCGCACAAAAACGCTTCAAATCAAGGATTTGTCGAGAGCTTCGCTCGCAGTAGTCGATGGCCGCTAGCAAGCAATTGCAGCGAAACGCAACACCACGAATCGAGCAGGATCGAAATGCAGCAAAGGCACGTTCTCGCCACCCTCGCTAAACAGGAAAAACTTCCGCCGTCGTCCGCAGGTTGACGCCCGCGCGAAACTGGCCAGGCGCGAAACGTCGCGCGATGGAGATCAGTTGCCCTTCCCAAAGAATCGCCGCTTCCTCCTGCTCGACCGGCAAATCGATCACCTGGCCATTGAGCAACCGCCAGAGCAGCACTTTATCCAGCTCAACTCGCGGAATCTGGGGGTCTATTGCGTTGAGTGCGAGGCTCATGAACGGCTCAACGCCATCCGCGCGAAGCTTTTCGATAGTGACTGCCTCCTCAATGCCAAAGCCGCCTACCCTTTCCCGGCAAAGCTGCGACATGACTGCTCCGGAGCCGAGGCTTTCGCCAATGTCGCGCCCCAATGAGCGAATGTACGTGCCCTTGCCGCAGACAACTCGCAGCTCAAACCGTGGGTATTCAAACGCGAGCAACTCAATGGAATCGATGCGAACAGGTCGCGAAGTCAGTTCAAATTGCTCGCCGCGCCGTGCGCGATCGTAAGACCGCTCGCCATCGACCTTGATCGCCGAATAGGCCGGCGGGCGTTGCATCACGTTTCCGATGAACGAGGGAAGCGCGGCCTTGATTTCTTCTCGCGAAGGAATGGTCGCCCCGTCGACTTCAACGACAATTCCTGTGGTGTCTTCCGTATCGCTCGTTCGCCCCAACAGGAACTCGCCGCGATAGGTTTTCGTACCATTTTGAGCATACGAAATCAGTCGGGTCGCACGACCAACTGCGACAACGAGCACGCCAGTGGCAAGGGGATCAAGCGTTCCCGCGTGCCCCAGCTTCGTCCCGCGCGGGCAGAGTTTCGCGATCGCCTTGACGGAATCAAAGGAGCTCCAGCCGGGTGATTTGTCAATATTCAGAAATCCCTGCATGGCTAGCACGCAGGGTGGGTTGAGAGTTTGAACTTCAGCATGTCGCGAAATTCCGCGGCGTCCTTCTGGGCCAAATGCGAGAACCGCGTCCGCACTCCTTCCACGTCGTCGACACCCTGCGCGGCAAGTCGATTGAATTTGAGATGGAGCAAGCTCTCTAACCCCACTTCTTTGCAAAGGGCATGGCCCATCGGAAACATTATGAGTCCGCTCGACACATTGCCAAGCGTTTTGTGCGCCATTTCGACCGTGGTAGGAATTCCTTCCGGATACTTGGCGTCATATTCCGGCCCGCCATGACGAAATTCGATCTTCTGCATGATCGATCGCGTGAGCGGGTTCCAAAGCGCCGCGTCGTTGTAATCCTCCGGCAGCAACATTAACTCTTCCCAGGATGCAACCCGCCTTTCAAACGCCTTTCGCAACAATGTGGCAATGATATAAACCATCGAGTGATCCGCACTCTGCCGCGTTTCAGGGTTCCGCTTCGCCGGATCGCCAATAATGCCAAATGCCGGTTCATAAATCGTGATCGTGACACGCTCCAGCGATTCAGGCGACTCTAAAACAGCCGGATGTTTCTTCAGAAGGTCAATCGCGCCACCGATTGCGCCGGCGGACTGATGCTCGTAGAGGCCGAGTTTGAAATGCATGCTCATGATGGCGAAGTCATCACCTGACATGCCCATTTCGAGATCGAAAGGGCTTTCGT
>JBKJSI010000788.1:0-17528 GCA_046595915.1 Pirellulaceae bacterium | reverse complement strand
GCGCCGACGAAAGCCACGCAGAACTGCCCAAAGCCAAGGCGGTTAATAGATAGAGAAATCGCATGGCATAGTCTCCTTTAAGTTCAGAGGCGACGATGATCCTGCCACAGCCGGAAGATGGCGACATGAACGCCGACCGGCGGCCATCTTGCCGCACCAAGCCAGCGACTATTGGCGGCCTATCAGGCCAGACGCGAGCCGCGCAGACGACCTAGACGGTGTACCGATAGAGTCCGTTTGACCGCAAGTCTTGTGCCGGGAGCGCGGCGGTCGCTCGTCTGCATCTTTCTGGCGTGGCCCAGTTACGGCCGTGCGAAATACGCATACCAATTCCACTCCCACGTTTGGCCTTCATCGACGGATGAAAGCCGCACTCCAGATTGGGGCTTCCGGATTGCACTTATCCCAGTGAAATTTCACGATAATGCTCGGGCCGGCGAAGACATCGCGGGCGAAAAAGTCACCTAGGTCGCCGTCGAACGAACCGACTTTCCCGCCATCCAGTTTCACTGCATCTCTGTCGGCCCAATAAATAGTCCACAGGCGCGTCTGCGGATTGAACAGCCGCAGGGTAAAACCTTCAAAGGGCTTTCCGTCAAATTCGCTAGAGAAAATATCGAAATCGCCGAAGCCTAGTAGGATCTGGCGAAGATTTTGGGTCGCTTCAAATTCATCCCCCTCGTCACAGCCAGCCAGGGGGTTCTTTCAATTTGCGGTTTCTGATCTTCCATCCACCGACCAAAAAATCAAAGTCGTGTTTTGATGAACTCTCAGTCGCGGTTAAGGCCAATTTTCCGTCAGGAAGAATAGAGTACCTGCTCATCGTCGTGCCCTCCATCAATGACTACGCTTGATGAACTCAAGCATAAGCGACAAGGCTGCTCATCAGCTGGAGTTGGCACGCCGGGACGAGCGGAAGTCACCCAAGGCTGCATCCTACTGGAACGCATTGGCTAAACGTCTGAAATCGACCCAACGTGCGGCCGCGGGGCAGGTTTCCGCAATGTATGCGACCGTTTCATTCAAAAAGCGACACGAGCGGCCACTTTCCGACCGACAGCGCCAAAATGAGGCTCGAAAACGCCGCGTTTTCCACCATTGCGGTTTTTGAGTAACCGGCGCAAGGTGCCTGGGATTTCTCGATGCGGTCACTCGTTGATTTGCCCCATTTCGAGTGCGCTTTTTCGGCCGTTTATTGAAATTTAGCTGTCCATCTACCGATTTCCAATTCACTAAGTCACCGCAGGTGATTACGGCCCCGAAAGCGCATGCAGCAAAACGGGGGCGTTTAAAGAATTTTATTAAGCATTACCCTTGCCGGTCGAAACATCGCAATTCCACTCCATCACATTGAACCGGTCACAATAACATGCGCTTATCGCCCCAGGAGGTTAGCCTCCCAGAGCTTCGTAACCGGTTGAACACGGCGCCAAATGCACGTGCTCTCAAAATCCTAGCAGCGGTTGCGATGGCGGCGGCGGCAGCGACGGCCGCAATCTTCGTACGTTGCTGGCTTAGCGGCAACACCATCTTGCGAGGGTGCTTGGATGATCTCCGTCTCTTTCGTTTCGAGGTTCAAGAGCGCATTCACAGACAACGGTGAGGCCATAATGGTCGACGCCTCGGAATTCGTCGCGCATTGACTCAGCATTGCCATAAATCCGAGCGCCGCCGCCATCGTTAGCTTCTTCATGATCTACCCTTCTCTTTCCGTACTTTGCGGAAATTGGTGCGCGCAGGTTTTTCAATCCGAACCTGCTTCGGATTGAATTGGGGTCAATGCACAGCCTGTGCCGAACAGCGAAACCTTGCGGGGGAGTAATCTGCGTTCGAAGAGCATTTAGCACTTCGCTCCATTCAACGGACGCATCGAGTTCATCATTATCCGTGTCGCGTTAGGCTCGATTGCGGTAATTGAAGTTGCTCTGCGACAATCGGTCCACTCTGCCGCCACAGCTTCATTGCGAGTGTCGCTACCTATCTGCCGCCAATCGCCCAAATTGTATGTGGTTTCGCGATTGCGAGATGGCTAGCCCGAGGCTGCTCACTGCGTCGCCCGCGTGCGCTTCAACAGCTTTATTGAATGACGCGAGCGCGAGCATTATCTATAGCTAAGGCAGCGTCGGGCCTTGGCGTTCTCGCTAAAATGGAAGCCTCGTCAGTGACAGGGCGCGAGGGAAGTGCAGCGGTCCTACTGGGATGGAGTTCAGCATGGAGAAGGCCTATCTAGTCCGAATGAACGGCGGCCCCTTCGACGGCTGCGAGTGATGCAGCGCGAGCTAAACACATAGCGCGATCGACTCCCGCTAGCCGTGTTCAGGATTCAGCGGCGCATTCGCCACTTCGACGGATTTGTCAAATTCTTCCGGGGCATATTGGAACGCCACCTCCTCACCATGGCTTCCTTTGTTCTCGTAAGCATGAACGGTGCTGGCGATTTCGCCCTTCTCTTTTTTGCCTGTAAGAATTTCCTGACAGGCTTCCCAGTCTGGCATCAATACGAACGTTCGGAGCCCTTGCGGCTCCGAAACCGGGCGCAGGCTCTTGACTTTGTCGAATTGATCTTTGTCGAGTTCTCGACCGTCTAAAGGACCACCAACAAAACGGAAAGACATGGCATGCACTCCAATCGGTAAGCGTCACCAGGGTTAACGATGACAAATGTTCCCTGAGTCGGATACGCTTGCCATCCAGTCTGTCGCCGCCGCGCCTAGGCAAATAAAATCCATGCCGACTGATTCACATGGAGACATCGCTGTGAATGTATTTGGCGAGATGACTTTTCGCGAGCAGAGTATCGCGAAGGTGATGAACGTGAGAGTGGAGCGGTTGAATAATTTGCTCAGGCAGGCAAAGGTGCAGGAGGAGCCAGGGGTTGTAACTCTCGATCAGCTGTACCAATTTGTGGATTGGCTAAATCAAAAAGGATCATGGCGAGAGTCCAGTGAACTGCCCCGGGTAGAGTTCTTCAAGCTTGGCGCCGAGGTTGCGCGGCTAGAACAGTTCCTCGCCCATCCGGTGCAGGACTCGCTCATCGAGTGCCCAGCCGGGACGATCAGCCTACTAGTCGATCCGGGCCAAGCTGCTGCCGCAGATATCGCCGATTTGTTATCAGAAATTTCGAAGCTCTATGAAATGCTCGGTGGAAAAGGCATCCAGTTCACGGTTACCGATGTGCGGACACCCGAATTCAGCGGGGTAGCACAATGAGCGATCGGTCGCTCCCAAACGAGTCCGCTGACGGGATCATTCGGTACGAAGGAAGAGCGGTTCCTGCGACAAGTGCGGCGCTTTCCCGACGTGAATTCATAACATTTGAAAAGGCGTGCCGGTATCTCGGACTGAAGTTGAACCAGGGCGCGACGCTTGCCGAGGAGTATGTGAGAGCAAAAGTCGGGCAAGAGGGCGAGTCGAAGGCGAAACTTGCAGCGGAGTCAACGGAAATTGCGGCCAAGGCAATTCACAAGCGTGCAGAAGCGAAGTCAGAGACGTTTCGGGGTATTGGTCAGTTAGCCGAAACGCTCGACAAGATTTCCGGTTTGACGCCTGAATACCAAGACGTTGCTTTTGCTGAGCTTGTCGCGCAACACCCTCACCTGAAGGCGCAGGTGGAGATAATTATCGCCAAACGAGAGCGATTGCATTTCCAGTTTAATGCGGTCATTCAGCTGTGTGTGAGCGACGAGGGGGCGATGCAGAAGTTCTTGGAGGCATATCAAGCGAGCGAGCACCTAGGCCTCAGCCAGCAAGCCGAGGCTGCGGTGGATCGCCTGGCAACATAGCTTAAGGCGGAGGCAATCGATGGTATCTTTACCCATTGCGGAATCCTAAACTCAGCTAGATAAAGTCCGACACTCCGCCATGATTGATCCCAGTACCGGCGAAATTCAGTTGCCTTTAGAAGGCATCCGAGTCGGCCCGTTGTGTCGGCCCGTTGTGGAGTCGCGATTGGTTTCTTGCGTCCCGAGTGGCGAACCAATGTAACGTTCTCGTCCGCAATGAGCCGCATTGCTCCTACACATTGCCTCTGGCCCAGTGGAACGGTCATTCGTTCGCCTGGAGTTTATGGTTAGAGGGTTCGGTTTTGCGAGGTGTCTCCATTTGCTGTGCACACCAAGAATTCGGAGCCTCCTGGTCAGAGTGGTCGCAAGAGGCTACGTTCGCCCGCCAGCGACTCCATGGTTCGTTGATGGAATTTGCGCTCGGTGCGAATTGGAGGAGTGCGCGTTTCATGTGGGGTTCCATTGAATCAGGTTATGACTCCAAGGGAGGATGCCAGTACCATCGAAGTCAACTATGTTATTTAGACCACCGTCGCCCGTTTTGATTTAATCACCTGAGTTCCTGAATGAACCAATCTCTCGGCCTTGTTTCTCTGGTCGTTCGTGAGTACGACGAAGCAATCAGTTTTTTCGTCGGCAAGCTGGATTTCACCCTAATTGTGGACGAGGTCATTCCGGCACAGCAAAAGCGATGGGTGGTTGTCGCTCCACCAGGATCTGGCGGTTGTCAAATATTGCTGGCTCGTGCTTCTACCGACGACCAGCTGGGGTTCGTCGGAAATCAAACCGGGGGGCGCGTGTTTCTGTTCCTCTACACCGACGACTTTTGGCGGGACTATAATTGCTACTTAGAAAAAGGCATTAAGTTCGTCCGGCCACCTAGAACCGAGCCTTACGGAACGGTCGCGGTGTTTATGGACTTGTACGGCAACCTTTGGGATTTATTGCAGCCTAACCACTAACAGCCCGTTAATCTGCCCCTGCTTTTTCACACCGCGAGCCTGTGAGTGTGGGGATGGCCGGCGCGGCGGCTTGGGAGTGTTGGAAGCGTCCCGAGCGTTGCCAGCGCGCTCTGCCACGATTTCGCGGCAAGCCAGGCAAGCTGCACTATCGCGGCAAGGCCGCCGGCGGCCTCTCCCTTCGACTGCAGGCTCCGAGGGGTTCCCGCGCCGAATAAGGCGCGCATCACGAGCCCCAGGTTCCGCGCGCCCGCCGAGATCAAGCATCGCTTGCGGACTTTTTCGATTCCGCACAGCCACGTCCGCCGCGCTCCGCCTGTCTCGCAGACATGCGCGAAGGAGCGTTCGACGCGCTCGCTTCGTAGACGCTGTAGCCGCTTGCTCTTATCGGTCTTGGTGCGCCTGCGGTTCGCATACACGGCGTGCTTCTGTTCCGGCGGCTTGTCCGTCCATCGCGAAAGATTTTTTCGCTCGGGTTCAGGAATGTAGGTTCGCAGCGCGACCGACTCGGCCAGCACGAACTGCTCGGCCGCGTGATAGCCCTTGTCGACCGCCGCCTCTTCGATCGTCGCTTCGACGCCCGCTTCGTTGAGGTGGACCTGAGCCTCCATCACGCTATCGACCAGCGTGTGCAGATCCGATTGGTCGGCGTGATATACCTCGGCCGCCAGGATCAACTCGCTCTCCAGATCGACCACATGCTCAGCTTTATAAGCCAGATGCGTGCGCCCGTCTTTCATCTTCGTGATTCGGGCGTCGGGATCGGTTTCGCTCTGCCAATCCTCGTTGGAAACCTTCTTGTTCTTTCGCTTCTTGTCGAATCGGCGAATCTCCTCGTCGGTCGGTTCTTGATCCTTCTCAATGACGCCTCCTTTCTTCATCAGGCCGACGACGTACGCGCGCCAGTCTTTGCCTGTGCCTTTGCGGACAATGCTCTTCATGGCCGCATTGGCTTCGAGGGTCGTCGAGTCGACGCCCACGGTCTTCCCCTTGAGGAGGCCCTTCTCATGGGCCAGCTTCAAGACGAATCCAATCATATCGTTGACGTAGGTTATTACACAAAAAATGGAACATCAAGTATTTCTGCGCCCCGCCCCAGGTCTCCTCACTCCATTGCCCAGCGCTGCATCAGTTACTTACCGACATCCCGGGCCTTCGACCGCCACGAATATCGATTTCGTCCCAAGAAACCCGCCTGTCACGCCGGATGTGCCAAGGCGGATTCTTTGAACCCACCAATAGGCGGCAGCATTCGAAAAAGCGGACGCTTCTAGCCGCGAATTCTTAAGATTTATGGTCTCCCCTTCGCCACCTCTTTGCCGATCGAGACGGTTTCTTGTGCGGCAGTGTGATCGATTGAACCTTCTCGCAGCGGCCAACCCCCGTTGTCGCCCTTTTCGATCTGGTGAACCTCTTCGCGGAGCTTGTCGCCGACGTCGGCGACAAAGAGTTTGCCCGTGGCGCGATCGAATGAGAATCGCCAGGGATTGCGAAAGCCAATCGCATAGAATTCTTCGAGCGCGCTGGGGACGCCAACGAAGGGGTTGTCACGGGGAACGAAATAGGTTTGGCTGTGCCCCTTCTGGGGGCTGCGCACGATTGGTCGGCTGAATTCGTTGCCCCGCTGGTCGACATCGATCCGGAGAATGCCAGAGAAGAACCCACTATCGATTTGCTGAGTGTTTTTGAGGGTGTCGCCATCGTCCCCGAAGGAGACATAAAGAAAGCCATCGGGGCCAAATGCGAGGCAACCGCCTTTGTGCTTAGGAGAGGTATATTGCTGATCGATCAACACTGTTTCGGTGCGGTCGTCGATCGTCGAGCTGTGCGTCGGCGCTTCAAACCGAGTCAAGCGATGCGTTGGCTTGTCGTAGACGGCGCCGGTATAGGAAACGAAGAGCCACTGCCGCCGGGTTTCGTCTGGGGCCGCAAACCGGGGATGGAATGCGATTCCAAGTAAGCCTTCTTCGGCCAAGTGGGGGGCCGTTCGCACTTGCCGCCGCAGGTCGAGATAGACTTTTCGCTCGAATCGCCCTGAGTTCTCGCGAACGCAGTAGATCAGGCCGTTTCGCTGGGCGACAGCAAGAGCGCCTGGACGGCCGGGAATGGGCATGACGGCAATGGGATCAACAAATCGAAGCTCACCGAATGCGGGCACGCTCCTTCAAATGCAGTGGATGTTAGATCTTTAGCCAGTCAGCGCTCTAAGGTCTTCAGATTCGGTATCCAGCCAAAGTTGGATAGCATCGGCCCTACCACTATGTAGTATTAGCCTCTCATCGCGACTGCCAAGGCAGCCCGATTGGGAAGCCCGGTCTTTTCGAGAACATGATGAAGGTGGTCTTTGACGGTCGCTATGGAAATCCCAAGTTTCGCCGCAATCTGCTTGTTCAAAAGGCCCATTGCGGCAAGGCCGGAGATTTCGCGTTCGAGTGGTGTTAGGCAGCTAAGCTCAGCGGATGGTCCAACCGAACTTGGGACACGAACGACAATGATCGGCTCGGCAAGTTCCTGGGTGGCGGCGAAATCCACCGTCACGCCCCCGCAGTCGCCGACAGCAACACTGGCGTTTTGCGCCAGTTCAAGTAGCTCGCCCATCGGTAATGCTGATTGCTTTTGGCTTCCGTTCGTGTAGTTTCACGGTGAAACACGCAATAGAACGCAGATTCATCCGATCAAGATTTAGCCGCTAAATTCTTAGAGTCTGCATGGTGCCGGGCAGGGTTGGGCAGGCTTGAAGCCAAAATTCATGCGATTCTTGCCATTTCGCATCCGATTGATAGAATTCGTGCGATTCGTAACTGGCTGACATGCTTCACTTTAACGCAATTCATGCAAAAGTCCTGAATCTTAACAGCTGCTTGGGGTGCAAGCGATCCGCTCTATGCGATTTGTGCGAAACGTGCGACCTCTTGTCGCAGCCCCGTGTATCGAAATTGCCGCGAATGTCATCATTTTCTATCGAGCGCGCTTGCATCTCGTGCAATCGCACGCAAAGAAATGGACTGCTTAGGTTTCGAAGCCATCGATATAACCTCACATCGTTCTGATGTGCTTTTCGTCCAAAATCGGCTGTCCAGAGTGAACGAGAACATCGCGTGGTAGTCGCATTGTGAAAGCAGTGCCCTGTCGGCAGTGGATGTGACGTCGAGGGTGCCGCCATGGGATTCGGCGATGGCACGAGCAATATATAGCCCTAGACCGATGCTTGAAGCCCAAATTCATGCGATTCTTGCCAGTCCGCATCCGATTGATAGAATTCATGCAATTCGTAACATGCTGACATGCTTCACTTTAAGGCAATTCATGCAGAAGTCCTAATTCTCAACAGCTTTTTGGGGTGCAAGTGATCCGCTCCATGCGATTTGTGCGAAAGGTGTAATCTCTTGCCGCGGCCCCGGTAGCGAAATTGCCGCGAATTTCATCGTTTTCTAACGAGCGTGGTTGTATCGAATACTAGATGTCGGAAGTCATGCGCTGCTTCTTCGGGATCGCCGCCTAGAACGATCCTTGCCGGGACGAACCAGGAGTTAGACCGCGCGCCTCGCCATCAAACGCGCAGCTTCGCAATCATAAAATCGACCTAATCTTGTTTTCGATGATCGGTGTACTTCTTTTCGTTTGCATTTAAAGGACTAGCGGCAGGAGGCGCCTTCAGCAAGTTCTCCCCTTCACTCAACGGCTTTAGCTGCCGAGCCTGCTCCTTGATAACAATTGCTTCGCTGGATAGTCCGCCCTCTGCTAGCGTGGATGGCGAATCAAGTTCTTCGCTGGCCCGTAGAACAGAACGCGGCTTGGCGGTGTCAACCTCAAGCGACCTCGCTGTATTCTCATTTTTCACGGTGACGGGAATACCCTGAGGAAACACTACTTCGCGGGCCTCATCTGGCATTGAAATGCCCTGCTTCTGAAAAGCAAGTTTCACCAGCCGTATCACCGACGACCTCACTTTCAGCCAACTGTTCTCATGACCGTTGAGCCAAAAGTAAACTCGTAAATTGACTGTCGACGGCCCCAAAGTGTCAACCAGCACAGACGGCTCGGGATGGCCTAGCACCGCCGGGTGATCCGCAAGGACTTTCCGAGCAATTTCCTGGGCATCGTTGATTGAGTCGTCGTAGCCAATACCGACGTAGAAGTCTTCGCGCCGGTTAACATTCGTAGAGAAGTTTCTGAGATTGCTTTTGTAAACGGTAGCGTTGGGGATCTGCACCAGATTGCCGTCGAGGGTCATGAGTATCGTCGTGCGTACATTTAATTGCTGTACATATCCCATTACTCCGGTCACCTCGACCAAGTCGCCCGTCTCGAACGGCTGTTGCATGCTGAGAAAGATGCTGGCCAAAAAGTTCTCCGTGATATCCCGGAATGCAATCCCAACGGCCAAACCGATCAAGCCTGTGCCTCCAACAACGGTCAACGCCAACTGGGTCAGGCCGGAGACCCTCAGAATAATGTAGATGCCAAAGAGGAAAACGATCAGTCCAAGGCTACGAGCCGTTACATTTCGGAGGAGGTTCGCACGAACCCTCTGGCGAAGGAGTGCTTTCGCGACTCCCGTTGCCAGCACTCCAGCGCCGACCGATAGTCCCAGGATAACCAGACCAAACAGGAAGAACGGGAGAGAGCGGATGAAGTCGCGCCAGAGTATTAACATTCCGCTCCAGGCCGGACGAAAGTCCCAGACGGATGGCTCGGACACTTCCATTCGGTTCGCGACGGCGACGACATCCTGGGTGCTCCGCGCCAGGTCACCAGCCCATTTTTTCAGGTCTTCTGTTTCTGAAAGGCCGCTTAAGAAGACTACTCCATCTTTGACGCTAACTTTCGGTTCGCTGAACCAGCTCGTGGAGTCAAGGACACTCTGCAGGCGTTCGCGAATCTCGTCATCCCGCGCAACGGGCTTTACATCGACTTTCGCAGGGGCAGGAGCGAGATCCTCCTTTTCAGGGACCGAGACCTTCCCTGGAGTGTCGGGGGCTCTCTCCGTCACCTGTGCCATAAGCGAAGAAGTCAATAAGCCGCAAATACAAACGAACCTCGCTATGGTTATTATCCAGTTATGGTCGCGATGGTAATTGACAGGCGAACGGATGTGGAGTGACCCACACACAAGTGGGGCGTAGCGCCGCTCTATTGTTAGACGCTGCATGCTCGCCTCCATAACCTGACTGTGGCACATCTTTATTCTCAAAGCCTAAACACAAGTGGCTATTCCTGTCAGCCCGCTAGACAACCAACGTGGGCTGGATCGAGCCTTTTTATTTTGCTCAATTTGGAAGGACCAGGCATTGGACGTGGTCCGGGAGGCGGCAATGGACTCGGCATTGGATCTGGTCGCGGGACCGGCGGCCCCGGCGGGCGCGGCTGCGGAAGGGGATTTGGCAGGGGACGAGGCTTACCTGACAGCGCTGCTAGTTGGGTTTGATTCCATCGAGTGTGCCCTTCGCCTTGCCAATCCCGATTGGATAGTGGAGGAAGCTGACCTCCACTTAATGGTACTTCAACACAGGTAAGCATTGGAACCTTCGGTAGGGTTGTCGATTTGGTTGGAGAGATACGCAGGAAGGCAATAAGCTCCTCCCTCTCGTCGTCGGTCAATTTCAATACCATCATGATAAGTACTGGCACATCGGCGGTATTGAAAGTTGGATACGACTCGACCGTTTTCTGGTTGGCAAGGAATCTATCGCAGATTCACCTCGATGCACATTACATGCCGTTAACGGGTTGCTCGAACTGGAGAATTGAAATTCCAGTCCTTCGAAGGTGACTCTGGAGGCAATCGCAACGGCGTTGTTTAAACCTCCGGCTGCGCGCATCAATTTGTACGTCCAGCCGCTTACCACTTCGGCTAATTGCCCGATAAATGTTTCCGGGAATCGTGCCATCGTCATTCGCAGCTCGCTTCAACAGCTCAAAAAGCTCACGTACTTTCTCCCGCTGCGGCTCGGTCGCGACTAACTGCATGTCGTGAGTCAAATAGATTTCATCTATCGGGTGCATCATCGGCAGCACCTCGCCAAGATGGCGAGCCCCCAGATGAGGCGGGTGTGGGGTTGGGGAAAACGATCTTGGCTTTGTTGGTGTCAGGAATTCCCATCAGCTTCCATTTCTGCCGCTCAGCGTCGGTTGTTTTCTTAACAACTAATCGCACGTCATCTCCCAAGTCGTAACTGCCCGGTTCTGTGGCCGTGTGTGGGCCTTCTATAGCTTTCTTAGATCATTCACTCTGCGACGGTTTGTCCGCCGCACTCTGCATCGCACTTCG
Organism: Pirellulaceae bacterium; assembly: GCA_046595915.1. Taxonomy (GTDB): domain Bacteria; phylum Planctomycetota; class Planctomycetia; order Pirellulales; family Pirellulaceae; genus JBKJSI01. The sequence goes on along the minus strand of JBKJSI010000788.1, from coordinate 6,516 downwards.
GCCTACCCCATGGCCCGCTACTGTAGAAGTGCGAGCAGTCGGTCTTTTGCCGCCTTGATTCCGGCGCCATCGTGGGGCGTGAAGGTGCGATCAGCTACGCTGACAATGAAGTCCGCCTGCGCGCGGAGAGAGTTCCTTCGCTGCTTGGAGTCGGTTGCACCGCTGATGGTTTCCAGCGCCTCAAGCTGCCGCAGCAAAACCGCCACGTTGCCTTCGGCATTCTGCCGGATCTGATCGAAAGCTTCGGACAGCAGGCTTCCAAAGGTCGGACCGCGGGCGATGAGCCGAGTCGTCCCTTCTACTTGCCGACGGAGCGTGGGGATGTCGCGGGAAGCAAGTCTGACGAGAATTGCCGCTAGGTAGTCCACGCACATCACGGCGGTCGTGGTATCGTTGATTCCCGGAGAGAGCGCTTTTAGGGCGACATCGACAATTTGCCGAATCCCAAATGCCGCATCTTGCTGCAAGGTGCGGTGGCGGCCGACCACATAAAGGGCGTTTACGGCGGCAATCCTATCCTCCGTGAGCTCAGGCGCATCGGCGACGGAAAGCAGCGGGACGCCCTCAATGATGAACTCACCGAGTCCACGCTCCATCCTAAAAGTAGTCTCCCAATCGTTCGCCAAGGATAGAAGCGCCTCGCCGTTGATACTCTCAATGTAACCCGTTTTTTGCCCAGGGACCGCGTTCCACACGTGCGCTATGTCTCGTTGCTCTTCCGCCGTTTTGTGATCGATCGCCACCTCTTCACCGAGGCCATCCGGAAAGATGCGGTCTACCGCGTCGATCGTTTCCGAGGCAGCCGCGGCGATAATACTCGATGCCTGAATAGACAGGGCGATGTGATGAATGAAGTAAATCAGAAATCCAATTCCAACGAATGCGAGCAGCAGGCCGACTAACACTGCAAGTGATGGCACGAAGGCTCCTTCGTCTCCGCCCCGGATGGTTCGCAACACCACCAGACAGTAGGCGAATATGCCAACAAATACGCCAAGCACCACTTGGTTAATCGTGTCCCGCATGAAATTTCGCAACACCCGCGACGTGTACTGACTTGAGGTAAGCGAAAGGGCGACAATCGTGATGGAAAAAACCACGCCGGCGACCGTGATCATGGAACTCGCAACGGCAGTGAGCAAGCCTCGCGAACCGGCTGCGCCTGCACCAAATCCGAGCGGCCACTTCTTATCCACGTTAAACTCGATGGACGCGCCCAACACGACCATGCCCACGGCAAGCGCGACGGCGCCAATAACGATCGCCGCCGGTACAAACCAGAAGCTCGCCCACATGCCGTCCCACCAATGTCGCAGTTTCGTTATCACTTGCAGGTTGTCCATTTGGTTCAACTGTCCTACCTAGGGCGGAGCACCAAGACCCGTCCGATAGTCGGCCTATTTTCTCACAAAGTGTCGCCAGAGGGGTTTCAGCTAGCGACAGGGAACAAAAAGGAAAACGCCTCGTCAGGCGGCGGTCTCTCCCGTCGCTGAATCTTCTGCCCTCTCGTGCAGCACATCTTCCAAATACAGCAGACGAACCACCACAACGGCAATGGCCAGCAGCGGCGTCGCGAGTGCTAATCCCCAAATCCCCACCCAAGCGCTAGCGGCGAGTTGGGCGAAAACGACAAGCACAGGCGGCAGCGAAAGCGCTCGATACTGAATCAAGGGCGTCACGACAAAGCTCTCCAGGAGTTGAATAGCAATGTAGAGCAGCACCACCCAAAGCGCGGTAAGCGGGCTGCCCATGAACGCCAAAAGCACAGCTGGAACAGCGGCGATGATCGGGCCAAAATTGGGAATGAACGTCAGCAGCGCGGCGACAACCGCCAGTGTTGCGGCAAGTTCTACACCCAATAACAGCAGTCCCAGCCAAGTCAGCACTCCGACAACGATCATGGCGGTGACTTTCGCAAATAGCCACCACTGGAGGGTGGAACCGATTGCTTGGAGAACTTCGTAGGCTCGTTTCCGCTGTCGGGGAGGGATGAGGCTGATTAGCCCTTCGGTATAGATGGATGGCTGTGCCGCGAGCATTAATCCAATGAAGAACACGACACCCGGCACGCCTAAACCGCCGATCGCCGAAGCTACCACTCCAGTTACCCGAGAGACTAAGCTACCTGGCTGAGGCCAGAGTTGTTCTAACTTTGGTACTTGAGAAAGCAGCCATTCTCCCCAAGCGGTTCCACGAAGTCGTTCGCGCAGCGTCTCTTGCAACTCTGGCCACTTTTCCTGAAACTCACTAACCTGCGAAGAGATGGTTGGAACAAGGATCCAACCGCTGACCGCAACGGAGAGTGTCAATAACAGAACGACGGCGACGAGCGACCAGGTTGGTCCTATACGAGTGTAGTAATTTAACTGAGAGGCAAGTGAATACAAAAAGATTGCGAATAACACTCCCGTAAAGACCATCAGCACCACATCGACTGCGCGGGCAAGTCCCAGAACTGCCAGGACAACCAATCCCACCACCAGACAAACGACTCCAGTCTGCTTGGCAAGTTCGATCCTTCTGTCTGAACGGATTGAAACCGACTCCCTCTCGTTGTTCATCACGATCTCCTTACTGAGCCAGTGTCGGCGGATTACCCGAGCCGGCGCTAGACGCCCCCTATCCAGCCGAAGCGGACGCTTATTCGGTACCTGGTCGTCACCCTTGGTCTGCGAGAACTAGGGGCATGAACACATTTGTCGCCATGTGGCCGAGAAATGAGCCAAGAATGCGCAGTAAGCTTGCGGAAACGACAATTTGTCGGGATCGGTCAAGACGCTAAGCTGGATGTCTGGCGCACGATCCGCTTCGGCGAGCAACCCACGGCAACCAAGGCAAGTCTCGTACCGCAGGTATCTTATGCCGAAGAACGCAGATTCAATCGACCAGGAGTTAGCCGCTAAATTTTTAGACATTTCTTGGTGCTGGGCAGGGAATGCATCGCTAGCAGTCCAGTCGCACTAGACCGCACGCGGCGTTCGTTCTAGTGTCGGTTCGCCTTGCCGCTTTTCTAGGTACCGCTGCACAAGTAGGCACGGCGGCGCATTCCCGTTGATCAAGAAGATCATGAATCAAGTGAAGCGTGTAACAGATTTGATTTTGCCAGTAGGGCTCGTTACTGCCTTACTGATCATATTGACGCCTTTGCCGGCGTGGCTGATCGATGCGCTTCTGGCGACCAATATCGCGGTTTCAGTCGTTATTTTGCTTACGACAGTGTTTGTGAAAACGCCACTTGAATTCAACGTATTTCCGGCGCTGCTATTGGCCACGACGTTGGCTCGACTGGTGATGAATATTGCGTCAACTCGGCTCATTTTGACAAGCGCCGATGAGGAGGGACTTGACGCTGCGGGCGAGGTAATCCGCCAATTCGGCGCGTTCGTGGCGGGAGACAATTTGGTCGTCGGAATCATCATTTTTTCCATCATCGTCGTGATTCAGTTCGTCGTGATCACCAAAGGCGCCACGCGCATCAGTGAAGTCGCCGCTCGTTTCGCTTTGGATGGCATGCCGGGTCGCCAAATGGCGATCGATGCAGATCTCAATGCGGGCGCAATCGACGAGAAGGAAGCCAAGCGCCGCCGCGAGGAAATTACGCAACAAGCCGACTTCTTCGGCGCCATGGACGGCGCCAGTAAATTCGTCCGCGGTGACGCGATCGCGGGCATTATGATTACGTTTATCAATCTGATTGGCGGCTTCATTATTGGCGTGGCACAGGGTGGGATGACTCTGGCTGAAGCCGCGCTGACATATTCGCTGCTGACCGTTGGCGACGGCCTTGCGAGCCAGGTGCCGGCGTTTCTGATCTCTCTTGCGGCAGGTTTGCTCACCACCCGAAGTTCTCAAAGCAGCAATCTGCCCGGGCAATTCATTCAGCAGATTTTCAATCGTCCTGAGGCGCTCATCGTGGCGGCAGTGTTTCTTATCGTACTCGTCTTCACCAGCATGCCGGCGATTCCGATGTTTTCACTAGCTGGCGGTTTCATTGGCCTAGCGCTGTTGATCAATCGCAAGAAAAAGACCATTGACAAAGCTGCCGTGCAGCAGCAACTCGCCGCCGAAACACAAATGCAAAAACCGCCGGAGGAGCGGATTGAGGATTATCTTACGATCGACCCTATGGAACTCGAAATCGGGATCGGCCTCATTAGGCTCGCTGACCCTAAGCGTGGCGGCGATCTATTGCCGCGCATCACCGGTGTACGGCAAGCGGTGGCATCTGAGATCGGCATCGTGCTGCCGAAGGTTCGCATTCGCGACAATATGCGACTGGGCGAGAATAGCTACCGTTTGCGGATCGCCAATAATACCGTTGCGGAGGGTTTTGTTTATCCCGATCGGATGCTCGCGATGAATTCGGGGCTAACAACGGGCCGTGTGCCGGGTGAAGAGACTCGCGATCCGGCATTTGATCAGCCCGCAGTTTGGATCGAGCAAGGCGTACGCGATCGGGCGGAAATGTTCGGGTATACGCCGATCGAACCCGCCGCAGTGGTCGCCACGCATCTCAAGGAGATCGTGCGTCGTCATGCGGATGAGCTATTGACTCGCGACTCGACGAAACACTTGATCGACGAACTGAAAAAGAATTCGCCTGCGGTGGTTGATGAGCTCATCCCGACTTTGATGAAGCTTTCCGATGTCCAGCAAGTGCTGCAAATGCTGCTTCGTGAAGAAGTGCCGGTGCGGCAGCTGGGGGTGATTCTCGAAACGCTAGGCGATTACGCTGGACGCACCAAGGACTCTGTTTGGCTCACTGAATATGTTCGCCATCGCTTGGCGCGAACGATTTGCTCGCGCTACCGCGACGCCGAGAACCGACTACACGTCGTTACGCTCGATCCGGCGATGGAAGATCGGATTGCGGCCGGCATTGAGCACTCTGAACGTGGGCTATTCATTCGCATGTCGCCACTGGCGCAAGAAAACACCTGCCAATCAATCGCTCAAGGCGTCAAACGGCTCGTCGACCAAAGCAAAACGCCGATTGTGCTTGTGAGTCCGCAGATTCGCCCCGGGCTGCGGCAGATCACGCAAGTCAGCCTGCCTCGGCTCAAGGTGCTGAGCTACAACGAAATCACGCGCGATACGCAAATCGAGTCCCACGGCCTAGTCACCGAAGGTGCGCCCGTGCCAATAAAACAATGAACAAGCCGCAGTCACTCCTTCTTTTCCGCGAGTCAGTTTCATTCTTGCATAGTAGGCAGGCTTAGCGCCCGCGGCGAAACTCAGTCTATTTGACGATCTACCGCAGTTTGTTGAACTGCAAAACGTGCGATTCGATCTTTGCGACCGCCACGCCGACGCCTGATTCCGCAATGATTTTGGAGCCGATTTGCTCTGCTGCTTGGCGAATTCGATGATCCGTTGTGACACGCACAATCGCATTCGATAGGTTCGCAGCCGTGAGCCTCTTTTGCGGGATGGGATTAGGACCTGCGCCTAACTCTTTGACTCGCTTTCCCCAAAAAGGCTGATCCAAGCCAAATGGACAAATAACTGTTGCACGGCCAGCACGCAGTCCCGCGGCTGTCGTACCGGCGCCACCATGATGAACAACTGCCGCCATTCTCGGAAATAGCCAATCGTGTCGAGCTTCATTTAAGATGAAGACGGATTCTGGAATGTTGTCCGCATTGAGCCCGCCCCAACCGGTACCAATTACAGCGCGGACATTGGCCTGCTTCACTGCGGCCAAAACAATATCCGTTGTCCTAGCTGGATTTACCCCGGCCATGCTTCCAAAGCCAATGTAGACGGGTGTTGGACCAGACGACAGGAACTGATTTAGGGCCGGAGGAGGCTCCCTAGTGGATTGAGTCGTAGCATTGCTTGAGAGAAACCAATATCCGGTGACCGTGGCATACTCTGGCCAATCTTTGGGGCGCGGGCAAACCGATTCGCTATAACCATGAAGCACAGGAATTGGCGATTCAGGTGACGTTTGAGTTGGTTCGCTGCGCAGAGATGTACCTTCGGGGTCGTGCCTCTTTCTCCATTCTCGCAGGTAACCGCGAGTTCCCAACTTGATTAGTTGCTGGAGCAGTTGATACGTACTTCGATTGTAGATGCGGCCAAGGGGCAATCTCGGAAGTCCGAAAAACGGCGTTTCCCCGGTCGGGACCAGCATTGGTATCCGCGGAGCCAAAATAGCCGGGATTTTTCGTTTCGCTGCAAAGGCCGGGGCACAAAACATTTTGGGGTGAAACACAATGACGTCCGGATCGAAGGCCTCAGTGGCCTTCCAAGAATCGGCCACCATTCGGCGATGAATCGGCCCCACCAGCTTCAGAACTCTCGGCATCGATCGCAGTACGCCGATAACGCCGTTGAGATTGCCCACGAGCGCCCGACCAAAACTCGATTCCAGGAGTTCGAGCAATCCTTCGTCGAGGTGAAAAAAGCAAATGCCGTAGCTTTCTATGAACTTTTGAAATCTCGAACAGGTGCAAATCGCCACATCATGGCCTGCGGCTTTTAGGCCGGAAGCAATCGCCAGATAAGGCTGTA
>JBKJSI010000543.1:0-20101 GCA_046595915.1 Pirellulaceae bacterium | reverse complement strand
GTCCAGCACCACGAATAGTCGCTCGAGTTCGGGCGGAAGTTGTACGCTGGGCGCGACGATGACCAGAAACAGCTGCTTCGTTTTCGCGACTAATAATTCCTGTTCAATCGCGGCGATCACTTCGGCGCCGCCTAAGTAGCGATGGAAGCCGCGGAGCACCAGCAGAGCCGGACCTTCCAGCTGCGAAAGGGCTTTGACGGCAGCCAGCGGATCTCCCACCGCCGCGCCTCCCAGGCCATTCAAAATATCCCAGGTAAAACACCTCCAAGATTCAGTGCGGCAGAGCTGGCAAATTTCGGCGATCGCCTCTTGGGGTTCGTGCGATCGGATGTAAATGCCGCTAAAAGCGGCGCGAATGTAGTCGCCCAGTTCTTGAGTTAAGGACATAAAGTCTCCTGTGAAAGGAACGAAAGTCAGGGGTTACCGGCCTGGGAATAAACCGGCCGATATCGCTAGGCGCCAAGAATCAAAGTTTAACGCGACATGGCGCCCCGGCTCGACCAGAGCAAGAACGCCATCACGGTTGCGCAAACAAGCGCTGGCGGCAGTCACTCGCGAGATGGCGAGCTAAGCAAGAAATTCATTCACTGCGCGAAACAGCCGCAACAGTTCACCGTCCGGATTCTGCTCGGCGAGTAATTCGAGAGCCATCGATTTCACGGCGACCGTGTTCAGCCACTTCTTGGCTCGGCCAATACACCTGGAACGGGTGCGAGCAGAAAGATCGTTCCAGGAAAGTAGCTGGGGCATTCGCTCGTACCAGTCTTGAGCGACACACGCGCCGAGATCATCGTCATCCTCATATCGAAAACAACCACCGCCCGCGGCTTCGATCGCCGTAGGATGAAGATAGTTTTCGAGGGAGCGTTTTTCGGTCACGAAGGCGCGGCAGCCAGGGCGCTGCTGGACGAGTTCAGCGCACTCGTACCGAAGCTGAGATTCCGCGCCTTGTTCCCGGTCGAAGAGATGCAGTTCAGGGCAGCCAAGCGATTCAAACCGATCCGTCCAGAGCTGGGGACTGCCGCCGCCCGTGGGAATAAAGATTAGTCGCTTGGCGGCGATAAGCATCGCCAGATCAGGAACGTCGCAGCGAGCTTGGTGAAGAGTACCCGAAAGCCGGGTTAGAAACTCGATGTCGTAAAGGCCTTCAACCAAGAATAGTAGGGGTTTAGTGACCAAAGAAAGAGATTCATGGTTCTCACTTGTCAATCGGGGCTCCTTTGGTGGTGTGGGCTGGGTTTACTTGCGATTGCAGGGCGAACTCCGGCTTGAACTGTTCGTCGGATTCTTGGCCCAGCCCTGCGCGAAGCCTCGCCGTCGCGGTTCGGCATTCGCCCCCCGCAAAGCCGCTCGCTTCCAGCTTGGCGTCGCCAGTGGGTGAAATCAGGATCGTGATCGTTTTCAAGCGGCGGCTCCTACTTGGATCGTGAGTTTGACGAAACCATCGGGCAGAGGTTGCTCAATGATGGTGTGGCCCGATTTACGGGCCTCGAGTCGAGCTTTTTCGATCGAGTAGTTTTGGAGGAAGCGATTGAGATGAGATTGCTCCCCCCAGCGGCCGTTGAAGTTGTCGTAGTGGACGACACCGGTGGCCGTATCGCACACGGCGGGATATTTCCATGTAGGAAATTGGACAAGCCACCCTGTCGCTTCGCCACTGAATAATCTGGTCGCGCCGAACGTTGGTTCGGACAGCGTAAGCCGTTGGCAAGCGGCGCGGATCGCAAGAGGGTCGCGAATTTGAGTTTTGATCGCAACGATGTGGGACATATTTCTCCTTATTAAATAGCGTGGAAGAGAAACACTCAGCGAACGATGGGGCCAAGCATTAACACCGTTTTCATGAGTGCGCAGAAACGAGCATTTTGTAGTTGGCTCGGCGATTTGGCGATTTAGCGAGCGCAATTACTCTGTATGGCTTGAGCACCATCAGGTCGTTTGTCATCGATGGCGCCAGTAGCGAGCAATTCGCTCGCTACTGGTGTTTTGACGACCCTGGGGCTTCAGCGCGGCTAGATCCTCGCTAGCCCGCTAGCCCTTGCTCTCTACGCCGCTGCAGAGCGATTTTGATAGCTTGGCGAATCGTCGGCCTGCTGCGGTCGTAGCGTTCGCACAGGCTTCGAATGGAATCGCCATTTTGGCGTCGGAAATAGACTTCCTCGGCATATTCCTCCACCCAAGCTCTCTTGATGGGAACGTAGAGCTCCTCACACCAGAAGAACTGTTCTGGGATTCCATTGAATCGATGCGGATCGGTCGCGAATTCCATCAGTTCATCGTCATCGCTTAGAAGTGAAGGAGTGGCAAGACGCCCGCGTCGTCGAGCTCGATGCAGATAGCGCTCAGTATCGATATCGGTCTCCGTGCGAATGCGATCGACAACGGCGGGAAGGTTAGGCAGAATGCCCAATTTCGAAATTGCAAACCGAACCCGCCCATCGCGATAACACTCAATCGCGCGAAAGTGCAACGACAACCTGAAATTGGCAATCGTTGCGTTCTCACCGCTGACAAGGTCCGGCAGGGCGGCGATTCCTTCATTCAGTTCATCGAGATTGAAGGTGATGTCGCGGTCTTGCCGCCGCTGCGTTTCAATTTCGATGATCCCCTGAATTTCGGTGAGGCGGATCGAAGCTGACTCCCAGGATTTCGCAAGCTCCTGTCGGACTGTTGCGGGCAAGTCAGGGCAGGCGAGTGATTTGCCCCAACCCTCGATTTGGCGCTGGAGTTTGCTGGCCTCCTCGTGCAGCGCATTGATGTTGGAGGGTTCCTGAGAGCTCAGTCTCTCTAGCTCTGCGATAACGAGTGCATGCAGCTCTGCAATCAGTTGATCTCGGACTTGTGTCGCATCGGGAGAATCACAAATCCCAAGTCGCTTGAGTAGCAGTTGAATAGCCGTTACTCGCACCCATTCCTCAGGTACACGCATCCGATTCGAGCACGTCTTGTCTGACATCCCTGGGCACAGATATCGAACGTATCGGTGCTCCTGCCCCAATCTGTCCGTGTACTTGGCCGAACCGTTGGGGACCATGGACCGACCACACTCGCCGCATCGGGCGATGCCTGTGAACGGATAACGCATCGCCAATCGTCGAGAGACGACCGCAATCGCGCCCGATTCAACTTGGGTGTCTTTAGGAATCTGCCGCGATTTTCGAAGAATGGCTACCTGCTCCCACAATTCTCGGGAGACGATGCCGTCGCAAAAATCCTCGACAACGGTTTGCTCGTCGGTGGGATTCCGCTTAGACACGCGCCGATCGTCGACGAGCCCGGTGCTGACTTTATCCCACACAAGTGCGCCGTAGTAGATTCGATTTGCAAGCCATCGTCCCACAGTCGAAAAGCTAAACGGTTTCCAGTTGTTGGGGATGTCCGGATGCTCGTTCAGAAAACTTGCAAGCCGCGTCATGCCCCATTGGAATTCGACCGCCTTCTCAAACGCGAGGACAACAATCCACGAAGTCTCCGGGCAAACCACTAGGCGCGAGTAATCCACCTCCTGCCTACCGTTATACTCGCGATAGACGTACTCAATGCGGTATCCGAACGGCGGCGGGCCGCCTGGCCAATGGCGCTCCCGGGCGGCATCTCTCTTGCCACGACCAACCATATGGGCCTTGACTCGATTCTCTTCGCGCCCACGGATCGCGTCGACAACACCCATTACCTGGCCAGATGGCGTGGTAGGATCTGCGAATCCCGAGTCGACCGTCAGAATGACAACGCCATAGCGTTGTTCGAGCTTACGTCGAATCTCGGGAACCTCGTCGTTTCGCCCGAAGCGATCGAGCGTGTCCACCAAGATCAAGTCGGGCTTGATGCGCCCGCTTTCAATGTCTTTCAGCATCTGCTGGTACTGGCGCCTCGCCCTTGTGTATCGTCCAGAGACACCATCATCGCGATAGCTGCCGATCTTGCGCCAGGGCCGGCCCTGGCGGCGGATCAATGCTGCAATATTATCGAATTGCTGGTCCGGGCTCCTTGGGTTTTGTTGATCACTCGACATCCGCGCGTAGACCACGTAAGTCAACGGTCGGCTGGGATCGAAAGTGGTTTTAAACATGCCGCGATTCCTTTCGCCTTCGGCGAAAATGGGCGCTCGCAATAAGAGTTGCCAACCATCGCAAAAGCTCTTGCCGCCGTTTGATTGACTCGCGACTCATGCCTTCGAGTTCATCATGGACGGACTGAACGGTTGAGTGGGTCGAATCCTCGTACGAGACGCAGTCCCTTCCTTTTGCTTCCAAACATGGCTCCTGAACCGAATTGGTTTGCGCGCCATGAAACCGAGCTACATTGCTCGGTTGCTCATGACGCTATCAGGCACTGGTTACCGCACGGTTACCTGGGAGCGGCGACACAGGTAACTTCCGATGTTTTTTGGAAATGTTCTGGCGCCTTCGCTCATTTGGCGGCAAAGAATTGAACCCGCAAAAAGATGCGCACTGCGGGCTGACTAAGAAATACCTAGATGTCCAACACTAAATAGTGACGTGTTTTGGGGCTTTATTTAGCACTGGCCGATCAGCTTGACAGCAATTGGCATAAACGCACCGCCGAAGAATCTGCACGAAGTTAGAGGTCAGATGAGAGTGTCGGCGACTTCACAAGTTCGCAGTGAGGTCGAGAAGGGAAAGGGTTTCGCAAGATGGCGCCTATTCGAAGATAGCTATTTGGCTTTCAGAAAGTTGCAATCGATACCCACCGTCTTTGCCCTTTACAGCCACGACCGCTGATCTTAGTTCCTTTGGAAGGCCTTGGCCCCACTTATGGCGGCGCTGTTTAAGTGCATTTTCACTAAGTTCCCCTTCGACTACTAAGTCATCCGCATTTATTATGCGTAACCCACGGGATCGGGCCAGCGCCAGCATAAAGTCCCACGAAGTCTTTTGGCTGTTCCAATTTCGCGGAACCTTCTGACCCTTCCAGTAAACCTCTTGGGAACCCACTAATACGACCAAATCCTTCGCTTTGATGGCCTCGTCAATTTCGTTCTGCACCGACGGCAAACTCGCCATCCAACTCGCAACGCGCTCCAAAGCCAATGCCAGTTTGTTAGGAAACAGAACATCGTAGGGATAGCGCATTGCTATCTTTACATCCCTGGTTTTGGCCAACGAACGAACGTCCGGCGGCAACCAATCCAGAACCAAATCACTGGCGGAATAGCCAACCGCGATGCGGACGAGCATTGTCGCCGCATCCGATAAATTGGCAGTTGGAGAGTGAAGGCACAAACGCCTTAGCTCTTGACAATTACGATCTGCTTCACGCTTAGACTCACTCCAAGGGCTTCGTCGATCTTTCAGTTTGACCAGCGCGATGTTGATTCGTTGGAGCAAGCCACTCAGGTGAGAGTGAATGGCGTCAATGCGGGCAAGTAAACAGGTTGTAATCATATTCCCAGCTAACAATATCTCTTTATCAACGCCAGGCGTGAGGGTGGACCAGGAGGTCGCAAACACGAACTTTCTGTTGGCGTCTCGTGTAACCTTGGCGCGGCTTTTACTTCTATCATCGATCACAACAGACCGTTCGAAGGTCGAGTTGAAAAAATCCGTAGCAGAGACTAATGGCCGCTCGAGCCGGCTTAAGCTGCCGCGCGCTTCAATCAGAAAATCAGCCCACGCCGACTTCTCCGCAGGAAGAGTCGTTAGCTGGGGTGAACCTTTGGCGGCCGTAGCTCTTGTGGGCTTTTTTGCTTTTTTCGGTACGCTAAATATGCTGTCGCCAGTGATCACAACTGGTGTAAGCATTAATGGCGAGCCCGTTGTAAGGACCGGCGTCAATTTTTCCCGATTTAGTTCGAGGAATTCCGCGATTGACGTCGCCAAGGCGCGCAGTGATGTAACCGTCGCCGTTAATGTGAGGGCCTCGGGACTCTCAACTTCCGTGAGCCAGGTATCGAACGTCCAGTTGACCAGTGTTTGGAAGGAGGGCCGCTTGAGTAGGTCCACCACAACGGGCAAGACCTGCGAACGCAAAACCGATTCGATCACCTCGTCCGTCCGTGCTCGCGTTGTTGGATTAACGGGATTTTGATCAGGAATCGATTTTCGAAATTGCGCTAACGCAATTTGTAGCTCGTTCATCGTTGCGATCCTTCGCGAGAGGTTGTTAACGTTGGATATGAAAGCGTTTCACCCTAGAAGGTAAAAAATCAAGGGCTAGCGAGCTATTTTTCGCAAATTACTTGGGTTGAGTCGAATCGGTAACCGCGCGGTAACCGGCCCATGGGAAAAGAACAGCGTCCAAACACGCACTTTTCCCCAGCTTTGGGCGATGACTGCTTCAGCAAACATCGATGACCATATCGACCGTCACGAATTCAGCGGAAACGGCTGGATCACGCCGTTGTTGATCGCTCAAACCATCAAAACATGGCAGCCCTATTACTCCGAGCCGCTATCCGTGGATGATGCGATCGAGATCCTGCAAAACTGCGGCAATCTGCTATCGCGTTTCGTAAGTCCTGGGCCGCATTCTTGAAATTTTGCATTTGTTGAAGCCCTGTGACCAGTGCTGCCCGCCAGGGATCGCAATTGAGACGCTTCGCACGTTGACCAAGGGCAAGCGGACCTTGATACTCTCAGTTGGCCTTCATTCGGAGAGTGGAATCAAATGGCAAAACAGTTTGTTGGATTTGCGCGGGTCTCCAGTCGCGAACAGGAACGCGAAGGATTTAGCCTAGAAGTCCAAGAGCAAGCGCTTTCTCGACACGCCTCAGCCAACAAGGGGCGCATTCTAAAAATGTTTCGCGTGGCGGAGACGGCCAGCAAGCGGAGCGAGCGTCACACCTTCCGAGAAATGATTACGTTCGCCAAAAACCACGCCGCCGAACTCGACGGCGTGCTTTTCTACAAGGTCGATCGCGCGGCCCGCAATCTGTTTGACTATGTCGAACTCGAGCGTTTGGAATCGGAGTATGGAGTTCCCTTCATCTCCGTATCGCAGCCGACAGAAAACAATCCCGCGGGTCGGATGATGCGGCGAACCCTGGCCAACATGGCTTCCTTTTTTACCGAGCAAATGGCGGTCGACATCAGCCACGGCATTGCCAAGCGCGTGCAAGAAGGATTGTTTCCCGGCAAGGCGCCATACGGCTACAGAAACGTCCGCGTCTCCGGCCGGAGCATCGTGGAAGTCGATCAACCAGCGGCTAAGAATGTCGTACGAATCTTTCAGCTTTACGCATATGAAAATCAAACGCTGGAGGGCGTGGTTCGCAAGTTGGCCGACGAAAACGCTATCTGTCGTGAAGGTCGTCCGGAATTCAGCCGAACGTCGATCCACAATATCCTTTGCGATCGGGCCTACATCGGAGAAATTCAATACCGCGGTAATTGGCATCCTGGCCAACATCAACCGCTTATCGACCGCCCCACTTGGAACCGCGTTGAAGTCCTATTGGGCAAGAAGGGCCATACCCAGCATGAGATGACGTATGCGGGCGACTTTATGCAGTGCGGACACTGCGGTCACGCCATCACTGGTGAAGTGAAGCGGAAAATGACCAAGGATGGTGAAAAAACCTACGTCTACTACCGCTGCACGTTTTACAACAAGGCCGGACATCCGCGGCATCGCGTTCGAGAAGAGGAGTTGGATCGGCAGATGCTTGAGCTATTCGGCCGGATGAGAATCAAGGATGAAGCTGTGCGAGATTGGTTCCGTGCGGTGCTGGTGTCCAAAACCCACGACGACCAAGCCGATTCCAAACTAAAGCGAGCCGAGTTACTGCGGCAGGTCGCGTTGGTAGTCGAGCAGCAGGATCGCCTGCTAAATCTGAGGATTGAAGGCGAGATCGAACAGGAAGTCTTTTTGCAAAAGCAAACCCAGCTGCGGGACCGAGGAGGCAAACTCAAGCTCGATCTGGAGGCCTTAGATCGCAATCATGACGAAATCGCCGAAACAGCGTCTCGGGTTTTTGAACTTTCGCAAAGCCTTCAGGAGCAATGGCTTAGCGCTGATTATGCATCGAAGCGACGAATCCTGGAAATTGTCCTATTGAACTGCCGACTCGACGGCGCAAGTCTTTATCCCACAATAAGAAAGCCCTTCGACGTACTCGCCGAAGGGCTTGTTGTTCAGGACAGTGGAGGATAAGGGACTTGAACCCATGACCTCCTGCATGCCATGCAGGCGCTCTCCCAACTGAGCTAATCCCCCGAGCTTCACTATGGTGTGCAAAAACGTGCGTGCAGCACACAGCGAATTGGAAGGGCGAAAGTATCGCGCACCCTGGTGAGTGTCAAGGACAGCCCATTTGCGCCAAAGTTCTCCCTTGGAATCGCCATTTTGGCTCGGGATAGTGAAATTGGAGCCTCATTTGCGGGTTTCGGGTGAGCCAATAGCGATTTCGCTTCCTCGCGGCGATGGTAAATTGCGTGGCTTGAAACTCCTCTGGATTCCGAGATGCCCAATCAATATTCAGCTAGCGCCGCCAAACGAGAGCCGGGCGGGGAAGTTTTGCCCCCGGTTCAGCCGCCCACATCGGGGTTCCTGTTGCAGCTCTTTTTTATTCCGCTCGTGATCGTACTGATCATTGTGGTGGTTTGGATGCTGTTTAGCTGGCTGGCCCACATGGGGACGACGCCTCGGGAGCTGGTGAAAGAGATTACCCACCGCAACAACGGTAGTTGGCAACGGGCGGTGACTCTTGCTGAAATGCTCGACGCAGCGCCAACGGGATCAGCGAACGGTATTCGCCGCGATAAGCAGATGGCTTCCGAGTTGTCACGAATCTTGCTCGACATTCATAAGAGCGGGGTCAAGGACGAATCGAGCCTCAAGCTTGAAGAGTTTCTCTGTAGTGCACTGGGGAAATTCGAAGTCGATGATGGTCTTGAGGCGTTAGCCGAAGTTGCGGCTGCGAAGGAGGACGATGTTTTCATTCCCGTTCGGGCTGCGGCGGTCAATGCCCTCGCCGAACAGATTTCGCGGCTGATTGAAGATCCCAAGACGGCCGAGGAACAGCTTGACCAACTAAGGAAGAACTCGCCGCTCCAACTGCAACTCGTTGAGATCACCAAGGACATTCGAGAATCCTCTGCGCCGGGTGCGCTGCAAGTGGATGAGATTCGTTCGCGCGCTGCGTATGCACTTGGCCTCATTGGTCGCAAAGAAGGGCTTGAGCGGCTCGCGGTGATGATTCAGGATCGCTCGTCGAATGCCAGGAACAACGCTGCCTTCGGTTTGGCTCGGCACGGCGACGCCCGGGCGATTCCGGGAATTGTGGAAATGCTCGATCCGACCAATGAAGCGGCGATGCTTCACGAGAGCACGAATCTCAGCCTGAATAAGGAGCTATCCGAACCGGAAGGCGCGCTCAATAAAGATTGGAAGCGCAGCCAAGTTCTACAAAATGGGCTCAATACGGCCAAGCTGCTCATTACCCGCAATCAGACGGATGACCTGAGTTCATTGCGTAAGCCGATTGAGGAACTGACGAAGGTCGAACTCAGCTTCTTTCGGAAAGACTTATCTTCGGCGTTCAAGAATCAGACGAATCGCGATATCCGCAGCAAAGCCGATGCTGTTAAGAAGCTACTAGACGAACGTGACGCGAACACAAAATAAAAGGCGGCCCCGCGGGGGAGCCGCCTCGATTAAACTATTGATTTAGAATTGACTAACCATTCTTGCCGGGCAACGCTCCGGCTTTGATCAACTCTCCAAAGGTCTTGCCGTCGGCATTCTTCTCGGCGATTGCTTTCTTGTAGCCATCCTTGAAAAGTTCGAGAACCTTAGCGCTATCTTTAGCGACGTTTGCCGCCTTGAGGTCCTTGAAATTCACGCTCTTGTGCATCGCCTCGCCAAAATCATTGAGGCCATGGTCTTTGGCTTTCGCTTTGTCGACGCCTGGTCTGTGGCAGACATCGCATTTCATTTTGAGCATGCCCACAGCATCCAAAAACTTCTTCGAATCAGCATCGTCCTTTAGTGCAGTGCTGAGAAGTCCCGGAAAGGGGGGCAATGCGACTGCGCTGTTCGCGGCCAGGAGGCAGAGCGCCAACGCTCCGCTGGCAATCCATCGAGTCATGAGAGGTAGCTCCAGGAAGTAAAAGAGATGAGGAACGATTAGTCGTTGGCGAAAATTGTCATGCCTGGCGAGTTGCCAATCAAGCAGACCGATAGGCTGTACTCCACTCCGAGCCTTCGCCGCGGTGGACCAGAAACGCCAGCCAGCCAAAGCTCGCCAGAGCCACCAAAAGGGCCGCCCAGGGCAACTCTTCCTTCAGTAGAACGTCATAGAGGCCATGCAAAACCATCGCAATACTGAGATATTTGAGGATAAACATGCCTACCGTCGCGAAGTCGAAATCTTCAAAGAGCACCTCTTGATCAGCATGCATCAAGAGTCCTACGCTGCCCGCCCAAATCGAGTGCAACGCGACGCAAGATAGGAATCGAACAAGATAGGTCGAGGGGCCGACGAGTCCGTTGTACATATCGCCGGAGTAGGAAACCCCTTCGGAGACGCCAAAACCAATTCCGCTGGCGAGGCCGACCAGCATGGCGACTCGCCAGCGTGTGTGTTCCGCGTTTTTGAGGTAGATCACGATCGGGATCGCTTTCACGAGTTCTTCGCAGAGCCCAACTCCGAACACGAAGCCGAAAAAGCTGGGTATGAAGCTCATCTCGGGATCGAGGGCAAAGTGATATGACAGGCCGATGAGCGATATGACAAAAATGACAAGGCCCACAATGTTGCGCGGAATGAAAATTCGTCCCGCAAAGACAAACGCAAAGAACTGAAAGGCGAGCAATAGGAAGATGCCTACCGTTCCTGTCGCGAGGCCGATTCCTAGCAGCATCCAGGTTTGGAGTTTTTGATCGTCGTTAAATAGCGCCAGCGCGGTGGCGAAGATTCCAGCAGAGATTATGGCAAAGACCCAGTGAACTTTACTGTCTCTTGGTAAGAAGGCTCTTGGCGAACTATATCGCACGCCGATTGGTTCGCCGTCTTCGTCGGTCTCGACTTCTCTTACAATGTCCGATTCCTGATTGCCCTGCGCGATTTCGACGCCAGTATCAATGATGAGCGGGATCAACGCGAGCAGCAAAAACCAGTGCGTATGGTCACGCCAGCGCCCGCGAGTGGCGGGCGGGGTGTAATCCTTGGTCGCTGCGTTTTTAGACGATGGAATCGTTGTATCTGCATTGAAGGAGTTTGCTTGAGGAGTGGGTGGAGGCGGAGGATTAAAGAGTCGTGCTGAATTTACCTTCGGCTCAATCGGCGATAGGCGAAAGTCATCCTCTTCTTCCACCGCTGGAGATTGAGTTGGCGGCGGGGAAAACGATTTGGCCGGCGAAAAGGGAGGCGGCAGCGGCGATGCAGGGATAACTGCGGCAACCGGCGGTGGGGGAGCAAAGAGATTCGCGACCGGAATCGAAAACACTTCCTTACACCGCGAACAGCGAGCTTGTTTGCCCGCCATCTGATCTGCGAGGCGAAAGGTTGTGCCGCAATGCGTACAGTTGGCCGATATCGTCACGTTAGCGCCGCTTCCCAGGGGCTGGTTGGATCTGCGGCGACATCTTAATCAGTAGTTAGCGGGGGTTTCAATTCTTTCCCTAAAAATTCTTTCGTTAAAGTGCAGGGGCGGCTACTTCGCGAATTTACTCAGCACCTTGCGAAACTTGGCCAATTTCGGCGAAATAACCGCTTGGCAATAAGGCTGTGAGCCATGCAGCTGAAAATAGCCCTGGTGGTAGCCTTCCGCCGAATAGAACGTCGCCAGCGGCGTTACTTCGGTCACGATCTTGCCCGCGAAGAGTTTCGCTGACTCCAGTTCGGCGATCTTCGCTTTCGCCAAGTCTCGCTGCGCCTCGTCATGATAAAAAATGCCCGAGCGATATTGCGTGCCCGCATCGGCGCCTTGGCGGTTGAGCGTGGTTGGGTCATGAATCGCAAAAAAGATATCGAGCAAATCGCTGAAGGTGATTTGCGTTTCATCAAACGTTAACTGCACCACCTCAGCATGGCCGGTTCGCCCTGTGCAGACCTGCTCGTAAGTTGGATTTTCGACTGATCCATTACAGTACCCTGAGACGCATTTGTCGACGCCACGAACTTGCTCAAAGACCGCTTCCAAACACCAAAAACATCCACCGCCGAGTGTGGCCCATTGCATCGCGATTCCCCTTTACCTTGTTCGTTGCCCGATTCGATGCCGCTCATTTCGCTTTGGTTTCGCGGAGCATCTGAAACTCATCCATCGATTTGTAATAGTCATCCAGCGGAAAACATCCTGAGATGATTCCATTCCGCGGCGCCGTCGTGCAGTCGCTGAAAGTTCGGCAAACTCGCTTCCGCGAAAGTTCGCCGAGCGTGAGACTATCGGCGGGCAGTTCCGGATAGGAAAGCACCATCCGGCCTAGCCCCACCGCGTCAACCCAGCCATCGCGCACCGCTGCTTGAGCGACATGCACCACATAGTCCTGCAGATAACTATAGCCGCTGCCAATCAAAGGCAATCCTGGAACCGCTTGTTTCAGCTCCCGCACCACTCGCAGTTGCCGCGCCACATCCACCAGCGGGTCTTCCGGCGGCGGATAACCATCACTCGGCGGAAACGCCGCCGGGCGCATCAAATGTGGATTGTAATAAGGGCTCGCACACGAGACATTAACTGCAATTACTCCCATCGCCGCCAAGTCCTTGAGCAGCGCAATCGGCTCTGTCAGTTCTTGCTCGAGTGGGTTGAGCGGATTTAGCCCAAAGGCGCATAAGTAAGGAACATGTCCCGCAAAATCCATTGGCATCCCAACGCCATCCCGCATTTCAAAAGGCGGCATATCAAATACGCTTAGCCGCACGCCAATTGCGAGGTTAGGCAAGCTTGCCTGAACCGCCTCGATTATCCGCTTGAGCAATCGCGTCCTCGCCGCAAGATCGCCGCCATACATTCCACCCCGCGATCGCGCACTCAAAAATTCATGCAGCAAATAACCGTGACACGCTTTGACGTCGACGAAATCAAATCCCACGTCCCGCGCGACCTTGGCGCTCACCACATATTGCTCGACGAGCTTCTCTAGTTCCTCATCACTCCAAACGACCTCCGAATCCGCCGGATCGATTCCAAACTTGGCATCGAGCATAGGATGGTGATACGCAATCCGAGGCTCCAGTTTTTTCGAGTTCGGCCGCGAAAACCGTCCAGAGTGCGTGAGTTGTAGGCCGACGACCAAATCGTCTGTGGTTCCAAATTTCTCATGGTGCGCCTGCTTCAAAGTAGCGAGCAGCGCGGCAAGCCCTTCGCGATTCTGTGGCGTAGCCAACAACTGTCGTGGATTGGCCCTGCCATCCGGCTGCACCGCCGCCGCTTCGCCGCCCCAAATCAGCTTGGCGCCGCTTTCGCCAAATCGCTTCCAGCGCCGCAGCGTGTGCTCACTCGGCGAACCATCGGTATTCGCATCCCAACCTTCCATGGGATGGATGCACCACCGATTCCCCGCAGTTAGCGAGCCGAGCTGTAGTGGCTGTGCAAGCGGCGATCTCTCTTTCGCCGTCAGAATGCGATCATCCGAAGGCAGCTCCACGCCCAGCTCTTTGAGTCGCCCGCGCAGCGCCTCGATTGATTTGAGCTGCGCTACTTTTGGGAACGCGCTCACGTGGTGGTTCCCCCGAGCGGTGTCAGCGGGCTCTGCGCCAGCACAAATTTCCGTTCCTGCCCGCTTTGAATGAATCGCACCGTCGCCCGTGATTTTTCGGCGCGTCCTTCCAGAAGCGTAATATTCCCGATGCCATAATCAGGATGATTCACCATCATCCCTTGGCGAAAGGATTGCCACGGCGCGCCCACCGGTTTCACGGCAGCGCCACTCAAAAGCGACGCCGCCGTCTTCAGCATGGGTAGCGGCGACTTCATTGGCGGCGCGTCAACCACCTTTTCCATCGGCGTTACATCGATCACTTCCATCTCATGCGCCGGATCGATATCGGCCTGAAAGTCATCGGCCTCTTCAAAAACGGGCCGTCGCTTCGGCATCCAGCCCGCCACTTCGGTGTATTCGAAGTCCGCCCGCGGTAGCTCCATTAAGAAGCCGCTCGGAATCGTGAAAAACACCGTGCCGCGAAAAGCCCTTCGCTGCGCCAGGCTCAGCGTGAGGGACTCCTCGGCCCTGGTGATCCCCACAAAAAGCAGTCGCCGCTCTTCTTCCATTTGCTTTGGATCGCCCGACTCAACCGTGCGCTGGTGCGGCAACAGCCCTTGCTCTAGGCCGATAATAAAAACGACCGGAAACTCAAGCCCCTTCGCTGCATGCAGCGTCATGAGCGTCACTGCCGACTTCGCGCCGTCAAACACATCGACATCGCTCATCAGAGCCGATTGTTCCAGGAACGCCTCGAGCCCGCCCTCATCGCCGCGCTTCACTTCAAATTCCCGCGCCGCCGAAATGAGTTCGTCGAGATTCGCGATCCGTTCCTCATCCTCCGGCGTCGCCGCCGCCTGCAACGATTTGCGATATCCGGTATCTTCAACGACTGCCCGCATGAGTTCCGCCAGCGGCCCCGCTGACTTTCGCACGAGCATTTCATAGAGTTCGCCGAAATCGATCAGCGCGCTCACGGCCTTTTTACTCAGCCCCGGAATCTCCTTCGCCCGCTGCGCCGCCGCGAGCCGTGTCAGCCGTTTGTCATCCGCAAAATCAAATAGCAGCTCCAGCGACTTCTTTCCAATCCCCCGAGCCGGCGTATTGATTACCCGCTCCAGCGCCGAGCTATCGGCGGGGTTGTTAATCAGCCGCAGATAGCACATCGCATCTTTGATTTCCTTGCGATTGTAAAACGCCGTACCATTGACGATCTGATAAGGCACCCCACGCTCGCGCAATGAATGCTCCAGCGTCCGCGACAGCGCTGTCGTGCGATAGAAGATCGCAAAGTCCCCCGCTTTCCGCTCACCTTTGCGAAGGGCGTCGCGAATGCTCTCGGCAATTCCCTCCGCTTCCGCTTGATAGTCGGGAAAGAGCATTAGCTTGACCTTCTCGCCATCTTCTTTTTCCGTGAAGAGGCTCTTCTTCTTGCGCTGCGTGTTGTTGCCGATCAGCTGGTCCGCCGCCTTCAGAATAAATCCGGTGCTGCGATAATTCTGTTCGAGCCGAACGACTTTCACGCTCGGAAAATCATGTTCGAAGTCGAGAATATTGCGGATATTCGCCCCGCGCCAGCCATAGATCGATTGATCGGGGTCGCCCGTCACCGCCAAGTTCGGATGATCGATGGAGAGCCCGCGAACGATGGCGTACTGAGCCAAATTCGTGTCTTGATACTCATCCACCATTACATATTTGAACTTCGAATCGAGTTGTGCGCGAAGCTCAGGTCCATTGCGCAACATCAGCGCCACATGTAACAAGAGATCATCGAAATCCACCGCATTCGATGAGAGCAGCCGTCGTTCATATTCAGGGTAAACCGCCCGAATCACGCCGCCAATCGGGTCGCCCGACCGTGCCTCATACTCGTCAGGCGCAACCAGCTCATTCTTCGCGCTGCTAATCGCCGAGGAAATCTGATCGATCGTAAATCGCGTATCGCCATAGCCGGCCGCCCGCATCGCATCCTTGAGAATCTTGCGGCTATCCTCAACATCCAAAATCGAATAATTCGGCGAGAGCCCCGCGAGTTCCGCATAGCGCCGCAGCAGCCGCGCGCAAAATCGGTGAAATGTCCCCAGCCACACATCCGTCGGCCCGCCGATGATGTCGACGACCCGGCGGCGCATCTCATCTGCTGCTTTATTCGTGAAGGTCAGCGCGACAATCTGGTTGCCGCGAACACCCTGTTCCAGCAAATAAGCGATCCGGTGGGTGACGACTCGCGTCTTGCCGCTCCCCGGTCCCGCCAAAATAAGAAGCGGGCCATCTACGTGGCGCACGGCCTCCGCCTGCGGAGGATTCAAATGTCGAAGCAGCAGATCGTCGTTCAAGTAAGCACATTCCAGCACGGGCGCACAAAGGGTCCGCCGGAATTATAGGCGATGCCGCCCTTTTTGGGGCTCGCCTAAACGCCTTCAAATCGAGCCAGCTCAAACGGAGACCGGCGCACCCGCCTGCGCGGAGCTGTTTTGCGGCACATAACTGCTAGCGGGTGCCTCAGCTGACTTGAGCTTCGCGCCGTTCGCATTGACGACTTCCTCAAATCGCTCGGCATATCGCTCGTGATTCGTGCCCATCCAACGATCCCAGAAGTTGAAATAGAGCCCATAGTTGGCGTTGAAGACCTCATGGTGCTGATGGTGGTGCGTATTGGTGTTGAAGAAATAGGCCAGCGGGGTACGCATGAACCACTTTGGAAAAATTTCGAATCCACTGTGGCCCAGGACGCTGAAAAAATGGCGGTAGATGGCAAATGAAAACAGCGCGAGGGGATGGAGCGGAATGAGAAAAATCATGAGTGGCACCACGCCCGCCTGCACGAATGCCTCTGGCACGCTGAACGAATAAGCCGCCCATGGAGTCGGATTCGTGGACAAATGGTGAATGCGATGGACTCGCCGAAAGAGCCAAGGATGATGCATCGCCCGGTGCGTCCAGTAGAAATAAGTGTCATGCGCGAAAATGAGAATGACCACACTGCAAACGATCCAACCCCAGCCATATTCCGCGGGGTCGAAATAGAGCCTAGTCCAACCCGAGAGCACTGCGATCGCCACCAATCCCGCAGTCACGCCAAACAACATCATGCTGCGGAACGAGTAAACAATTTCCCACGCAACCCTCTGCTTGTCTAACTTTCGCTCGCTGATCCGTCGCGCCTTCATCCAACGAGAAAAGACCCAATTAAATCCAACCCACATGCTGGTCGCGAAAATCAGATACCAAAAGATCTCGTAGGAAAGCTGACCGGGAAAAGCCCGAAAAACCGCTCGCTCCAATGTCTCCCAAGTCACGCCCATTTGCATTACGCTCCACTCGAGCAACTTCGAAGCCGTCCATTTAACAATGCGACACCATCAGCATACCCAATTTCCGCTTACCAAGGCGAGTTTTAATCCGGCGCGAGGGTTGAAAATCTCCCCTCTACCACTAACGACGCAGCAGTCTCGCAATTTGTTACATGACATGAAGGGAAGTAATCCCCAAGAGCTCATAAAGTCGCGGATCAGCCAGCGAATCGACCATTAAATGGACCTCGGGAAAAACAAATGCCCGGGTATGGACATTCGGCACCGCAATCGCCACCGCGCCCGCCGCCAAAGCCGCCCGGCAGCCATTGGTGCTATCTTCGAGCACCGCCATTTCGTGCGGCGCGACGCCCATCCGCTCCGCCGCCTTCAAATAGATCTCAGGCTCCGGCTTGCCATTGACGACATCTTCGGCCGACAAGATCGAGTGAAACCGCTCCGCAAGGGAAAATGGCGCTAACACGGTGTCGACAAACCAGCGCCGGCTACTGGTGCCGATTACCTTCGGCAAACCGGCCGCTTCCAACGCCGTGAGAAGTTCCAGCAGTCCCGGCATGGTGGCGAGGTGCAACGGCAAAAGTTCGCGCAGGTGCGTATCGGTCTCTTCTTGAATCGCTTCAATCGTCGTCTCCCAGCCGAGCGCTTCGATCAAAATCTTCAGCGCCGTCTTTCCCGGCCGTCCCATCATCTGCTCGCGCAGCTCAGGTCCATATTGCGCCCCGCGCCCCAGGCAAGTCCGATCGAGGGCCATCGGATAGATGTCTTCCGTGTTAAACATCAACCCATCCAGGTCAAACGCCACGGCGCGGATCTTCGACATGCAGACTCCAAAATAGTTGCGTGAATGGATGCAACGATTTTAGCGGCAATCCGCAAACTCTAAAGGAGCATTCGCCGTCAACTCGCGCGGCCAAGGTTCGCTCATCTCGCCGGCGCGCCATTCCGGTCGCCCGCGAAGGCGTCGAATTGCACGATAGCCCTCCACGGCGGCTCGCCCGATGCCCGAATCGCCATGAAATAACAGCCGCCCCACTTCAAATTTTCGCGTCGCCCAGCTCGCATGCGCCGCGGAGATCTCGCCCATCAAATTGAATAGCCGGCAGTCCCCGCTCTCGATCTGCGTTCGCAGCACTTCTTGCAACAGCAGTGACCCAGGGCTGATTTCCGAGGACGCCGGATCGTAGGCCGTTTTCCAAAGATGGCAAACGCCTTTCGCAAGCCAGTAATAGATCGCCGCGATCGGTTCACCTTCCCGGCGCAGGATGGCGACATTCGCGCTAACATCATCGCTTTTAGCTTCCGCCAAAAGCATCGCCTGATTTCGATAAAACTCAACAAGCACCGGTTGATGCTCAACCGCCCCCCCCACTTCTCCCTTCCAAGACTTCGCTTCGAGCCGCCAGAGGATCTCCAGCAGCGCCAGATTCTGGCCAGATTCGCCAATGGGAAGGAATTCAACACTCAGCTCGCGCGAATCGAGCATCTTTTGATTACGCTTCACCCGCCGCCGATGATTGGGCGACCAACTGCTTCCTTGAGCTTGCCAGTCTCGCGCACAGTCGACGAGCCCCACCTCAAATCGCGGAGCAATCGAGTGAACAAGGCTGCGGCGCTTTAGACCCGCGAAAAAACTGTGCCAGCGTTTCGTGCCCGGCAAAATAATCCCGAAATCAAAAAGCGACAACTTCAGCGAAAGCATGCCCTCGATCAGCGAGTCGATCGCTCGATCGCAATCACTCTCTTCATCTAGCAAAAGTTCGCCGCTCGGTTGCCAGGGATTCGTCGGCAATCGCCCGGCACTCAGCGGACCGATTTTTCCAGGCGCCATCGCCAGTGCAGCAACCCACTTGCCCTCATGTTCAACCACAACCGTGCGCAGCGGCTGCCTTTGGTCGCCGAACTTCGCTTGCCAATGCAACACATGCGCCGCCCGAGCCGTCGGCAATGCAACGCGCGATCGCTCCCAAAGTTCATCAAAGCGCGCAGACTCCAGGCGCAATTCGTCTTCGCCAAGAATGCAAAATTCCACGCCAAGGTGCTCCAAAAAGAGGCCGCTTCTCAAGTGTGGCTTGCTGCCCGCCTCTCTTCCGCCCAATTGCCGATTCGCACCGGCGATTTCAATCGCGTTTGCCGTTACAATCCTCACTTCGCGAACCTCAGCCCCATTCCCAACGAATTTGCCCCTTTGATTAAGCCGCCGACCGAAGTACTTAGCGCCACCGAATCGGCCCGTTACCTCACTACGAGCCGAGGGGATCGCTACGGCTTTTTGCCCCTTCCCAAGGGCAAACTGGTCAAGGCGCTCATCGATCGCATCACCAAGAAACTTGGCGCCGAAGCCCAAGCGGAGCGACTGCTGAACTTGCTTGATGTTGTCATTCACCTCGACAATCGCGATCGCCTCGAAAGGCTCAAGCAAGACTACGCCGAATTCGATCCCGACCATGAAATCGAGCCCAGCGCGCCTGCCGACGCCGCGCAAATTAACGAACGCGTCAATCGCTTCCTGGTTCAGTTCGATGAACTCGTCGAGCGAGCCAACTTCATTCGCCTCAGCGACGAAGAAGTCAAAGCCGCCATCGCCCAGGCAAGCCACTACGGCCTCCGCGTCGCGGTCGATTTCGATTCCTTTGAGGCAATGCACGTCTACGCCCGCGGCGAAGCGATCGAACGCCGCCTAAGCCGCCACTGGAGAAAGTTCTATCGCAAGACGCTCCTCGACACGCCAGTCTACAAACGAATGGTCGTCGCCCTTCGCATGAAGCAAACGGCCAGTTCCAAAGGAGAGATGCGCCCGCAGTTCATTTACCTCAAAATGTTCAAAGACATCCCCAAGGTCGATGTCGAAATGCTCTTGCCGACCACTAACGTCGAGATGACCTGGTTCGACAAAGGCCAAATTTTCGTCCCCACCATGTCGGGCCTTGCTTACTCGCTTTTCAAAATCAGCGCCGCAGCCTGGGCCATCACCCAACTCACCACAGGCGCACTCCTCACCATCGGCGGTCTCCTCCTCGGTTCGTGTGGCTATGCCCTCAAAACCTTTTTCGGCTACGCCCGCACCCGCGATCGCTACCAACTCCGCCTCACCCGCCGCCTCTTTTTCCAAAACCTCTACAACAACGCGGCACTCCTCTTCCGCCTTCAAGACTCGGCGGAGGGCCAAGAATATCGCG
>JBKJSI010000345.1:0-3088 GCA_046595915.1 Pirellulaceae bacterium | reverse complement strand
GACCCCGGCATGATCGCTCTCATCCAGTCCGGCGCACCCTGCTGTACGATCGTCGGCAAAACCTGGGACTTCCACGTCGACGAAGTCCTCCGCGTCTCGCGCGAAGAAAACCTCGCCATGATTCGCGATAGCGTCGCCTATCTCGTCTCCCAAGGGGGCGAAGTGGTGTACGACGCGGAACACTGCTTCGACGGCATGAAAGCGAATGAAGCGTACGCGCTGCAAACGCTCACCGAAGCCGCCAAAGCAGGCGCACGCCTCGTCGTCCTCTGCGACACCAACGGCGGCACAATGCCCCAAGACATCGCCCGCATCACCGAGACGGTAAAAAAAGCCGTGTCCCCCTACGGCGCCGGCGTCGGCATCCACTGCCACAACGACTGCGAACTCGCGGTGGCCAATTCTCTCGCCGCCGTCGAAGCAGGCGCAGTGCAAGTGCAAGGCACGATCAACGGCTTCGGCGAACGCTGCGGCAATGTCGACTTGATCTCGGTCGTGGGCAACCTCGCACTGAAACTGAGCGGCTACGAAGTCCTCAGCGGCGAGCACCTGACGAGCCTCACGGAACTCTCGCGCTTCGTGTACGAGGTGGCGAACATCCACCTGCGAAATAACCAGCCTTTCGTCGGCGCGAGTGCCTTCGCGCACAAGGGCGGCATGCACGTACACGCAATCGCCCGTTCGTCGAGCAGCTACGAGCACATCGACCCCAGCCAAGTCGGCAACGAGCGCCGCATCTTAGTCAGCGAACTTTCGGGCCGCTCGAACATCATGGCGATGACCCAGCGTCACGGCGTGCAAGACGACAAAGGCCTCATGGAAAAGATCCTGGCCGAAGTCGTGCGCCTCGAAAATCAAGGCTTCCAATTCGAAGCCGCCGGCGCATCCTTCGACCTGCTCGTGGCCCGCTGCGCCGGCAAATTCGTGCCCCATTTCGAGAAGCTCAAATACCACGTCGAAGTCGGCAGCGACGAATCGGGCGAAGTAGTGACCGAAGCCACGGTAAAAGTCCGCGTCGGCGGCGAGCTGAAACACGACGTTGCCGAAGGCGACGGCCCCGTCAACGCGCTAGACGCCGCACTCCGCAAAGCCCTCTGCACCGCGCTGCCAGCGCTCGGCGAAATGCGACTCGTCGACTACAAAGTCCGCGTCGTGAACTCCGAAAAAGGCACCGCCGCCCGCACCCGCGTCATCATCGAAAGCGCCGACCACACCGACACCTGGGGCACCGTCGGCGTAAGCGAAAACATCATCGACGCCAGCTGGATCGCGTTGGTCGATGCGATGGAATACAAACTCGTGAAGGATTCATTGTTCGCGTAATCGATCGCGACCCGTGCGTTAACAGAGACAAATTTCCGCCGCGAACATCAGTTTCGGATCCTCGCGCTCGTGAAGAGTCTTAGCGAGCGTACCGATCGTGCGAAGCAACCTGCCTTCATGCTCCACATTTCCGGCGGCGCGGACAACGATCGGCGTATCGAGGTCGACTAGCCGATCGTCCAATCGAATCGTGATCGCGGGCACGTCGGCGGTTTCGACATCTATCTCATTGCCTTTGATCGTCGCCTTGACCTCGGCGCCCGCCTTGCGGGCGGACTCGGCCATTGCGAGCCAATAGAAGGAGGCGTGAACGACATCATCTTGTCGCCAGACGATTTTCTTCGGCGCCGTGTTGCGAGTGAACTTCATCATCCACGGCAGGGCTTCGGCGTCTTGGCGGTCCATCCAGTGGCCTTTGCCCTCGTGCATCTTCCAATAGTGCTCGTAGCCCTCGGGGTCCGCTTTGTGGAGTTCATCGAGCTGCTTACCCCAGGCTTCGCAGACTTTGTTGCGGTCATACGCCTTGTCATTGGCGCCGCAGTGAATGCAGAAGGGCAGGTTGCGAAGACTCAGCGGCGAGGCTTCGTTGGGATGACCAGCCATCATGGAGGCAGCCGCGAATCGATCAGCCAGGCGCGGGGCGACTTGATAAACCCCATCGCCGCCTGCGGAATAGCCCATGAGATAGACGTGGTCTGGATTCACGTCTTCGAAAATGATGGCTCCGGTGATGAGGCGCTCGAAGAGCGGATCGATGTGGCCCTCGTGCCAGAGGTTCCAAGTGTTCGTGGGAGCACGAGGCGCGATGTAGACGCCTTCATCGGGCTTGTAGAGGCGTTTCTGGTTTTCCCACTGCTGATCGTTGACGCGCGCCGGCGCACCACCGCCGCCATGCATCGAGATGAACATGCTCCGCCCGCCTTCGGGCTTCTCGCCGAAGACTTTGACGTCGAACTTCATCTCTTGATTGGCCGCCTTGATCGCGCGGTCTTTCCATTCACCCTCACGCTGAGCTTTCGCGGTGCTCACGAAATCATCCCAAAGCAGCTTCGCGGCGGTCGCTGCTTCTTCTTTGCTGAGCGGCGCGATTGCAAAGGACTGTGTATCGAGTGCGGGCCGGTCCATCGGCTTCGTCGCGAGCCAGGCTTTTAGTTCATCCAAGGTCTCGGGAGTCGAGGTTTTTGCGAATGCCTTCGAAGCGAGTAGCGCCGAGCCAATGGCTGCGCTTTTGAGAAGAGTTCGGCGGTGAACTGAAGTGAACTGCGACATCGGGCTACTTTCCTTTTTTCTTCGGCGTTGAGGTCGATGCGGCCAACGACATCACAACATTAAATTCATCTTCGGTGACCGGCTGCACGCTGAGTCGTGAGCCCTTTTGAAGCAGGACCATCTTCGCGAGTTCTTTTACTTTCCGCAGTGATTCCAGCGTGATGGGCGGATCGATTTTGCGTTCGAACGCGAGATCGACCAGCATCCACGTTGGCGATTCTTTCTTGGATTTCTCGTCGTAGTAATTACTCTTGGGGTCGAAGGCCGTGGGATCGGGGTAAGATTCCTTTACGACTTTAGCGACTCCGACAATCGCCGGCGCGTCTCCGCCCGAATGGTAATAAAGGACGAGGTCGCCTAGCTTCATGCCGTCCCGCATGTAGTTGCGGGCTTGATAGTTGCGGACGCCGCTCCAGAAGGTTTTCTTATCTCGCTTGAGGTCGTCGATCGAATAAGAATCGGGTTCCGATTTAACCAGCCAAAAGGCCATGCCGAG